>DAOTWK010000037.1:0-3018 GCA_034435815.1 Anaerolineae bacterium
CGGGCCGCAAAGCGGCCCGCCGCAAACCCTAATGTCCTACCCGTTCTCCAATGCCAGCAGGGCCGCCCCATAGGCCCCCATCAGTTGAGGGTGGCGGGGCAGGACGACCCGTTCGCTGGTCTCCTCCTCCAGCATCCGGCGAACCGCCGGGTTGCGGACGACGCCGCCGGAGAGCATCAGCGGCGGAGTCAGCCCCACGGTACGGATCATCGCCACGACCCGGCGGACCAGTGCGCGGTGGAGCCCCCGCAGGATGGGCCCAACCCCTACCCCGTGGGCGATGAGAGAGACCACCTCCGACTCGGCAAAGACGGTGCAGGTGCTGGAGATGGGAACCTCGTCGGTCGCAGCCAGTGCCTCTTCCCCCATCCGATCCAGCGGGACGCCCAGCCGATGGGCGGTGTTTTCCAGGAATCGGCCCGTACCGGCGGCGCACTTATCGTTCATCACGAAGTCCAGCACTTCCCCCTTGGGGCCGATGGCGATGACTTTGCTATCCTGTCCGCCGATGTCCACCAGCGTCCCACCATGGCCCAGTTCCCGGAAGACCCCGCGGGCGTGGCAGGTGATTTCGGTAATCCGGCGGGTGGCCTGCCGGACCAGCCCGCGACCGTACCCTGTGGCGACCAGAGGCAGTCCCTCCAGCGGGCCGACGGCTTCCCGCGCCAGGGCCAGGAATCGGTCCACCTGCTCCTCCACCCGCACTTCGGTCGGTTCCAGGTGGTGCCAGAGCAGGTTGCCCGTGCTGTCCACAGCGGCGATTTTGGCCGTAGCAGCGCCGATGTCTATACCCAGGGCGCGACAGGAATTCTTCGTGTTCGGTTCCATATGGGTTTTGATGGCAGAGGATGATTTGGCGGTGGTCGCTGACTATTTTAGCACGAAATGCCCATAGGGGTAGCGAGGGCCAGATTTACAATACCCCCACCCACATGAGGATGCCCATCACCACAAAGGCGGCGGCGGCCACTTTACGCAGAACGGCTTCCGGGACGATGGTGGTGAGGGCCTGCCCGACGACCACGCCCAGCGCAGTCACGATGGCCAGCGCCAGAGTCGCCCCCAGGAAAACGGCCCACGGCCGATTGAACTTACACACCTGCGCAATGACAGCCAGTTGGGTTTTATCACCCAGTTCCGCCAGTAACAGCAGACCGAAAGTGGAGAGAAACGCTTTCCAGAACACTAAGGTCGCCTCCCGGAGTTGAGTTCAGACGGATCAGATGCCAGGCACTGGAGAGGTGCCTGGCATCTGGTACGTCCTGCCGGTTTCCGAACGTTATCTTTACGCGAGGGCCTTCTTCAGCGCAACCCCCAACCGCCGGATGCCCTCCACAATCTGCTCCGGCGGTGAGTAGGAGAAGTTGAGCCGCATGGCGTTGAAGCCGCCGTCCCCATTGGGATAGAAATTCTCCCCGGGGACGTAAGCCACCTTCTCCTCCAGCGCGCGGCGCAGGAACTCCGTCGTGTGGATGGAATCCGGTACGCGCGCCCAGAGGAACAGCCCGCCCTGGGGATGGGTCCACGAGCACCCCTCGGGCCAGAATTCCGCCAGCGCGTCCAGCATGGTGTCCCGTCGCTCTTTGTAGGCCCGCCGCAGCCGCTGCGCGTGGGGCTTGAGGAAACCGCGCTGGCAAATGTCGTTGGCGATGTACTGGACGAAGGTGCCGGTGTGAAGGTCGGAGCCCTGCTTGGCCATGACGAACTGCTTCATCAGCACCTCCGGACAGACAATCCAGCCCAGGCGCAGCCCCGGCGTGAGGGTCTTGGAGAAGGTGCTCATGTAGATGACCCGCTCCGGCACAAAGGTGCAGATGGGGGGAAGATCCTCCCCCTCAAAGCGCAACTGGCCGTAGGGATCATCCTCCACGATGGGGATGTTGAGACGGGTGGCGATTTCCGCCAGTTTCTCCCGCCGCTCCAGGGAAAGGGTGACTCCTGCCGGGTTGTGGAAGTTGGGGAGGACGTAGATGAATTTGGGCGGACGGCCCGTCTCCTTCACCACATCCCGATAAGCCTCTTCTATCTCGTCCACCACCATGCCGTCATCGTCCAGAGAGACGGTGCGGTAACGGGCGCCGTAGGCGTTCCAAGCCTGAATAGCGCCCAAATAAGTGGGCCGTTCGGTTATAACGTAGTCCCCTGGCTCTATAAAGACTTTGCCGATGAGGTCCAGCCCCTGCTGAGACCCGGCGGTGATGAGGACGTTGTTGGGGACGGCGGGGACGCCGTATTTGTGCATGCTGGTCGCCAGCCATTCCCGCAGGGGGAGATACCCCTCCGTCGTACTGTACTGGAGCGCGCGGGCGCCCTCGTTCTGGACTACGTAGCGGCAGGCCTCTTCAATCTCCCGCAGCGGGAAGAACTCCGGTGCGGGCAGTCCTCCGGCAAAGGAGATGACGTCAGGTTGCTCGGTCAGTTTCAGCAGTTCCCGGATGGCCGAACTTTTCATCGTTCGGGCCCGGCTTGCCAGATAGGGGGTCCAATCCAGCACTGGAATCTTCCGGTTCAGACTGAAGTTTACATCCATTGGGTCACCTCCTGAGTAGGATGAGAGTTGGAGAAAAACAAGCGCCGGGTAATCTCAGTCACCCGGCGCCTGATAGCCGTTCAGAAGGGGCAAGCCCATCATCAGGTACCCCAAAATCCGGCACGACCCGAAGCACCCCTTGTGGTGAAGGTTGCTCGCCATACCGATAATTTGCGGCGAAGGATTTGTTTGTTCTACTGACTACCCGACGGCTGCCTCCGCCGGCAGTTTACCGCCGGGTTCATTCTGCGAAGCCCCCTTCGGGGGCTGAACAGCCCAGAGGGCTTTGTTTCCCGAGCCCGGGTGTAAACGTCCAGACAGGGTTGGCTCAAAATGTCAGGCGGCTATGTCCCACCTTTATTTTAGCATTGAGCAATGAAACAGGCAAACGCGGGGGCGCTTCCTCCCCAAAGTGAAGGCTCGGGCCGGGTCCTCACCCCTCCCCGGAAGGAGGGAATAAGGGTTTTGCGGCGGGCGGCGAAGCCGCC
>DAOTWK010000038.1:0-5683 GCA_034435815.1 Anaerolineae bacterium
GCGTGACTTTCCTGCCCGTCCGGTGTTTCTGCTTACGAACGATGGTTCAACGGGAGGTGCGGGATGCGAAAAAGAGTGGTCGTCACCGGACTGGGAGCCGTCACACCGCTGGGCAACGATGTGCCTACACTCTGGGAGAACCTGCTGGCGGGCCGAAGCGGTGCCGGGCTCATCACGCAGTTTGACCCCTCGGGCCTGGAGGTCCGCATCGCCGCCGAGGTCAAGGATTTTGACCCGGTGGCGCTTTTCGGGCGGCGGGAGGCCCGCCGCCACGACCGGTTCACCCTCTTCGCACTGGAGGCGGCCCGTCAGGCAATTGTAGACGCTGATCTTCGGTTAGACCGGGAGGACCGGGACGCGGTCGGTGTGGTTATCGGGACGGGCATTGGAGGGGCGCTCACGTTTCTGGAAAACTATGACATTCTCAAAGAAGCAGGGCCCCGACGGGTCAGCCCCTTCATGATCCCGATGATGATGCCCAACGCCGCCTCCGCTGTCATCGCCCTCACCTACGGCCTGCGGGGTCCCAATATGATGGTGGCCTCTGCCTGCGCGACCGGTGCTCATGCCGTTGGCGAAGCCGCTGAGATCATCCGCCGGGGCGACGCGGAGGTAATGATTTGCGGCGGAAGCGAGGCGGTCATCCATCCCCTCTCCCTCTCGGGCTTTGCCAATATGGGCGCGCTCTCCTCCCGCAACGATGACCCTCAGCGGGCCTCTCGCCCCTTTGACGCAGGCCGCGACGGCTTCGTGCTGGGGGAGGGCGCGGGCGTGCTGGTTCTGGAATCCCTGGAGCATGCCCAGGCCCGCGGGGCGCTCGTCTACTGCGAACTGGCGGGCTATGGCGCGTCCTGCGATGCCTACCACATTGCCGCGCCGGAGGAGGCGGGAGAGGGAGCCGCGCTGGCGATGCGGCGCGCGCTGGCCGATGCCGGCCTTCCACCGGAGGCGGTGGACTACATCAACGCCCACGGCACCAGCACCCCCCTCAACGACCGGATAGAGACCCAGGCCATCCGCACCGTCTTCGGCCCCCACGCCGACCATTTGGTGGTCAGTTCCACCAAATCTATGATCGGCCACCTGATGGGCGCGGCCGGGGCGGTGGAGGCCATCGTCTGCGTCAAGAGCCTGGAAACCGGGTGGGTCCATCCCACCATCAACTACGAGGCCCCCGACCCCGCATGCGACCTGGACTACGTCCCCAACCAGGCCCGGTATCTGAAGCCGCGCGTCGCCCTTTCCAACTCCTTCGGCTTCGGGGGGCATAACGGTTGCTTGATTTTTGTAGCGCAAGATTGATCCCCTGCCACGTGCCTGGCACTTTCAGAAGCGCCAGCACGTTCTGGCACGTTCGGAGGGTATTATGCCGCGCGCCCACATCGTTGGCTGGGGCAAGTATATCCCTCAGCGGGTACTGACGAACGACAACCTCTCCCGAATGGTAGACACTTCGGACGAGTGGATCGTCACCCGCACCGGCATCCGGGAGCGGCGCATCGCTGCTGAAGGCGAAACGACAGCGACGATGGCCATCCAGGCCGCGCGCCAGGCACTGGATAGGGCCGGAATCCGACCGGAAAAGGTGGACCTCATCATTGTCGCCACGGCGACGCCGGACTACCTCTTCCCCGCCACCGCGTGCCTGGTGCAAGACGCGCTGGGGGCAACCCATGCAGCGGCCTTCGACCTGGCCGCAGGCTGTGCGGGCTTCGTCTACGCCCTGGGGGTGGCCGCCGCAATGGTGGAATCCGGCGCCATCCGGACCGTGCTGGTCATCGGCTCGGAGACTCTCTCCCGCATCACCGACTGGACCGACCGCAACACCTGCGTCCTTTTCGGCGACGGGGCCGGCGCGGTCGTCCTGCAGGCTGGGCCCGATGAAGGCGGAGTCCTGGCCACCGTCCTGAGCGCCGACGGCTCCGGGAAAGACCTGCTGATGCTTCCCGCCGGAGGAAGCCGCCATCCCGCGTCCCACCAGACCGTCGCGGAGCGGATGCACTTCATCCGGATGCAGGGCCGAGACGTCTTCCGCTTCGCTGTCCGGGTAATCCCCGCCGCCACCCGTCAGGCGCTGGAGCGAGCCGGGCTCTCTCTGGACGACGTGGCCCTCTTCATCCCCCACCAAGCCAACGGGCGCATCATAGAGAGCGCGGTCCGGGACCTGAAACTCCCGCCGGAGAAGGTCTATAGCAACCTGGAGCGGTACGGGAACACGTCGGCAGCGTCCATCCCCATCGCCCTCTGCGAGGCAGTGGAGGAGGGACGGTTGAAGCCAGGGGACGCAGTGGTCTGCGTGGGGTTCGGGGCCGGATTGACTTGGGGCGCGACGGTCCTCCGCTGGACATACCCCCAACCGGCGCCAGTGTCGGCCTGGCGGCAGTTCCTAAGACGGCTGGGATACACCCTGGCCGCACTTCGCTCCTGGATCCGGCGCCTGTGGTGGAGGGTGTTTTTTAGATTTGGACGCGGATGAACGCAGAAATTGACCTCACTGCAAAAACTCACCGCAGAGACGCCGAGGGCGCAGAGTCTTAATGATCTTTTAGATATGGTGACTCTGCGTGTTCTGCGTTTGGCGGTAGAAGACCTTGCTGTAGTGAACTCAGAAATTTAATAATCTGCGTCCATCCATGTCAATCCACGTCCTCTGGGGAGAAAAATGCGTAGGGACCTGCAACGGCTGGAGGAAATGGAGACAGCGGCCCGCGCCGGCGGCGGGCCGGAACGGATTCAGCGACAACACGCGCAGGGCAAGAAGACCGCGCGGGAACGGCTGGAGACGTTGCTGGACCCTGGTTCCTTCATGGAACTGGACGCGTTCGTCACCCACCGGGCGACGGAGTTCGGCCTGGACCGAGAGCGCCCCCTGGGCGATGGCGTCATCACCGGCTGGGGAGAGATAGACGGGCGGAAGGTCTACGTCTTCGCCCAGGATTTCACCGTTCTGGGCGGCTCTGTGGGCGAGGGCCACGGGCGGAAAATCTGCAAGGTGTTGGACCTGGCGCTGGAGAACGGGGCACCCATTGTCGGCCTGAACGATTCTGGCGGCGCGCGCATTCAGGAGGGGGTGGACGCGCTGAACGCCTACGGCGAGATTTTCTACCGCAATGTCCAGGCCTCCGGCGTCGTTCCTCAGATTTCAGTGATTATGGGCCCCTGCGCCGGGGGCGCCGTCTATTCCCCCGCTCTGATGGACTTCGTCGTGATGGTAGAAGGGACAGCACGGATGTTCATCACCGGTCCTGACGTCATCCGGGCAGTGACCCACGAGGAGGTGACGCCAGAGGAACTGGGCGGCGCGACGGTCCACTTCGCCAAGAGCGGCATGGCCCACTTCATCGCGCCGGACGACTCGGGAGCGCTATCGCTGGTGCGCCGTCTCCTTTCGTATTTACCGTCCAACAACGCCGAGGACCCGCCCTCCGTCCCGCCCACTGACCCGCCCGACCGGGCCGATGAGGAACTGGACACCCTGGTTCCGGAGAACCCCGCCGAGCCCTACGATATGTATGAGGTCATCCGGCGCGTGGTGGACGACGGGGAATTTCTGGAAGTTCAGGCGGGATTTGCCCGAAACCTCATTGTGGGTTTTGCCCGGCTGGGGGGATACTCCGTCGGCATCATCGCCCAGCAACCGGCGGTCCTGGCGGGCATTCTGGACATAGACGCCGCCGACAAGGGCGCGCGGTTCATCCGCTTCTGCGACGCCTTCAATATCCCGCTGGTCACCTTCGCCGACACCCCGGGTTTTCTCCCCGGCGTCGCGCAGGAGCACGGGGGCATCATCCGCCACGGGGCGAAGATGATCTACGCCTACGCCGAGGCGACGGTCCCCAAACTCTCCGTCATCACCCGCAAGGCCTATGGGGGCGCCTACATCGTGATGAGTTCCAAATCACTGCGGGGGGACCTCTGCCTGGCCTGGCCCACCGCCGAGATTGCAGTGATGGGGCCGGAGGGGGCGGTGAACGTCGTCTTCCGGAAGGAACTGGCGGAGGCAGAGGACCCGGAGATGGTCCGGCAGCAGTTGGTTCAGGAGTACCGGGAGCGATTTGCCAATCCCTACGTGGCCGCGGGGCGGGGGTATCTGGATGCGGTCATCCGCCCTTCCCAGACCCGCCCCCTGCTCATCCGGGGTCTGGAGATGCTGCGGGATAAACGGGTCCGGCGGCCACCGCGAAAGCACGGGAATATCCCGCTGTGAAGATTGCGAAGGGAGGAAGTGCACCTATGAATAGAGGGGTCTCGTGGACATTGGCAGATTATCTGGTGGGGCCGCGCACGCTTGGGAAGGATGCGCTACTGGTTCTGGCAGGAAGCGCACTGATCGGGCTGATGGCCCAGGTAGCCATCCCGCTTCCCTTCACTCCGGTACCCGTCACCGGGCAGACCCTCGCCGTACTGCTGGTGGGGGCTCTGCTGGGAAGCCGGCGCGGCATGTTGACCGTCGCCGTGTATCTGGCGGAGGGGATTCTGGGACTGCCGGTCTTTGCCGGTGGGACCAGCGGCCTACCCCGGCTTTTAGGGCCGACGGGCGGCTACCTCATCGGATTCCTTGCCGCAGCCGGGGTGACAGGCTATCTCTGCGAGCACGGCTGGGACCGGAAAGTGCCCACGGCCGTGCTGGCTATGCTGGCAGGAAACGGAGCGATCTATCTCTTTGGTCTGCCGTGGTTGGCCTGCTTCGTGGGGTCGGAGAGAGCGCTTGCGCTGGGCCTCTGGCCTTTCATCCCCGGCGACTTACTGAAAATTGCCCTGGCGGCGTCCGTGGCGCGGGGCGGGAAATTGGTAATCGGTAAATTAGGCGGAGAGTTTTAACACACCAGAGGCCCAGTCCCAGGCGAAGGTCGTCTCGGCGCCGTTCACGGATTGGGCCAACCGCAGACCATCCGCGGTGCAGGTGTAGACCAGGGTGGCCGTGATGCTTTGCGCCCGCACCAGCCGCCCGGCAGCGTCGTAGGCATAGGTGAATGTGCCATCCCCGATGAGGTTGCCCTGCGCATCCCAGGTATACGCCGTACCGTTGACGGCTGTCAAGCGGTTGGCGGCGTCGTACTTGTACTGCGTGGCGCGTGTCCCGTTGGCCAGGGTGGTTTCGGTGTAGGCGGTGCGGTTGCCACAGCATCGCAAGCGAAGAGGTGCCTTGTCAGTGAAGCAGCTCCATCTTCACCATCCATACTCGCCGTAACCTTTCCACCTTTCAAAACCTAAGGCGTCAGTTGGAACATCAGCACAATCCACAGCATATCCAACGCCTAAAATTGGTGTTGCAGGTCTCAGAAGATAACCCGGCCATTCCTGCCTGGGCAGTCCGACGCAGGTCTGGATTTCGGGATACAAGAGGGTCATAAGAAGATATGGCTTTTCGGGAATGCCATCCAGTGTTATGAGAACGCCAGCCGGGTTTCCATACTTCGCGATCACGTCCTGTACGGTGATCTTAACAGAGGGCCCAAAGGAAACCCCCTCCACAAGGTTATGCTCGCAACTTAAGGAAATGCCGAAAGAAGGTGGCGGCGACCGAGGGCAAATAATCCCTCTCACACAACCGTAGGTCTCTCTGACATAGACCTCACACTGGGTGAAAACTCCCCTGGCTTGCAGAATCGCGATCGCTTCGGCCTCAGTGGTTTGACCGGGAACAATCCCCCAAAAGCAGGGCGGGCCGCAGGGCTCCCCC
>DAOTWK010000039.1:0-17315 GCA_034435815.1 Anaerolineae bacterium
ACTGATCGCGCTGATCCTGCTGACCAGCGTGCTTTTCCGTTTCGTCCAGTTGCCCCAGGTCACCCGGCGGTTCGACCTGCTGGGCTCCCCCCTGGAGGTGAACCTGACGGGTGTGGGGCTTCTGGTTGTCCTGGTTGCAGGTCTGGCAGCTATGGGGGCCCGCTACATCCTGGCGGCCCACCCGGATGCCCCCGACCGTCTGCCGCGTCCCCTCTATTTCTCCTGGGTGCTCCCCGGCCTCTTGGGCGGAATGGCGGCCTATCTGGTGGAACTGGCGCCCACCGAGGTCGTCTGGGGCGGGGGGCTTCTTCTGGCCATGGTCCTTATCGGCCTGGCAGTCGCTGCCGAATTCGCCGCTCTTTCCCCCCGCCATCCCGCCGCCACCCGGGCCCGCCTGGGGTTGAATATCCTGGCCTACTTGCTGGCCCTGGTCTTCTTCTACCTGATTTACCGCACTCGCGCCCGCAGTCTGGTCACCGCGACGGAAGTAACGCTGGTGGCGTTTCTCATCGCACTGGACCTGCTGGGGGTAGCGGAGACCCGCGCGGTCCGGGTAGTGCTTTATGCCGCCATCATCGGCCTGGTCGTGGGGGAGGCAACCTGGGCGTTGAACTACTGGCGGCTGGATAACTGGACCGCCAGCCTGCTCTTGCTGCTGTTCTTCTATCTGGCGACGGGTATCGCTCAGCAGTATCTGCTGGATCGTCTCAAACCCGCCGTTCTGCTGGAATTCGGTCTGGTGACTGCCGCCGTTCTAATTCTGGTGTTAACCTTGGGAGGAAAGTAGAGTACAGCTACAGAACGGAGTGCGGAATACTGATATGGGCGAGATACCGACAACTATTCGGGAAAAACTGCCGCCCCGCATAGAGCGGCTGGCGGACCTGGCCTACAACCTCTGGTGGTCGTGGCATCAGGACGCGCGCGACCTCTTCAAGATGTTTGATTATCCCCTCTGGCGCTCCACCGGCCACAACCCGGTACGGATGCTGCTGGAGGTCACGCCGGAGCGGATCCAGGAAGTCACCAAGGACCCGCTTTTCCTGCGCCAGTACGACGCCGTCGTCCTGGCCTTTGACCGGGATATGGGCAACGGTCACCTCTGGGGGCGCCAGGTCTATCCGGACCAGCGACCGGTTGCCTATTTCTCCGCCGAGTTCGGCATCCACTTTTCCCTCCCCATCTACTCCGGTGGCCTGGGTGTCCTGGCAGGTGACCATGCGAAAGAAGCCAGCGACCTGGGACTGCCGCTGGTGGGCGTGGGATTCCTCTATTCGCAGGGCTACTTCCGCCAGCACATCCCTTCTCACGGCTGGCAGGAGGCAATCTATCAGCCCCTCCGCATAGAGGAGACCCCGCTGCTGCCGGTCCGGGATGGGGAGGGGAACCCGGTCCGCGTCCAGGTCCGACTGGCGGGCCGTTCGGTCCAGGTCGCCCTCTGGCAGGTCCAGGTGGGGCGGGTGCGCATCTGCCTGATGGACACCAACCTACCGGAGAACGAGCCTTGGGACCGGATGCTCACCTCCCGCCTCTACGGCGGCGACCGGGAGACCCGCATCAGCCAGGAGATTGTGCTAGGCATCGGCGGCGTGCGGGCTGTCCGGGCGATGGGGGCCAACCCCGTCGTCTGGCACCTGAACGAGGGCCATTGTGCTTTCGTGGTCTTGGAGCGGATTCGCGAACTGGTCGCCCAGGGCTGGAGTTTTGACCAGGCGGCGGAGGCGGTACGGGCAACCACCGTCTTCACCACCCACACCCCGGTCCCTGCCGGGCACGACGTCTTTGACCTGCCGATGGTGGAAAAATATTTCCATGGCTACTGGCAGGAACTGGGCCTGAGCCGGGAGGAATTTCTGGAACTGGGCCGGCTGAATGGCCCGGTCGGTCCCCAGTGGAATATGACCGCGCTGGCGTTGCGCTTCTCCGATTACCGCAACGCCGTCAGCCGTCTGCACGGGGAGGTCACCCGTCGGATGTGGCACGTCCTCTGGCCGGACAAGCCCGAAGAGGATGTCCCCATCATCCATATCACCAACGGCGTTCATCTGCCCTCATGGATTCCCGGCCCGCTGAACCGTCTGTTCCGCAAGTACTTGGGCCACGACTGGCTGGAGCGATATGATGACCCGGACCTCTGGGAGCGGCTGGACAACATTCCAGACGAAGAACTCTGGGCCCTGCACGAGGATCAGAAACGGAAGATGATGGCATTCATCCGGGAGCGGGCCCGTCAGCGGCGCATCTCCGGCGAGATGGACCCCGACCAGGTGCTGGTGGCGGGAGCCTTCCTGGACCCGGAGGCGCTGACCATTGGCTTCGCCCGTCGGTTCGCCACCTACAAGCGGGCCAACTTGCTCTTCCAGGACCCGGAGCGGCTGAAACGCATCCTGCACAACCCATATCGTCCAGTTCAGTTCATTTTTGCCGGGAAGGCCCACCCCGCCGACGATGCCGGGAAGTATCTCCTTCAGCAGGTTTATACCTTCGCCAAGGACCCGGAAGTAGGCGGACGGATTGCCTTCATTGAAGACTACGATATGCATGTAGCCCGCTACCTGGTGCAGGGCGTGGACGTCTGGATGAATACGCCCCGCCGTCCGCTGGAAGCCAGCGGCACCAGCGGGCAGAAGGCAGCCATCAACGGAGTGCCTAACCTGAGCGTGCTGGATGGCTGGTGGGATGAGGGGTATAACGGCGTGAACGGGTGGGCCATCGCCCCGCTGGAAGACGCCGACCCGGCGGCTCAGGATGCCCACGACGCGGCTCAGTTGTACTCCCTGCTGGAGGAAGAGGTGGCGCCGCTCTTTTACCACCGGGACCCGGATGGTGTCCCCCGTGGATGGGTTCGGGTGATGAAGGAGGCTATCCGTTCAGCGGCTCCGACCTTCTGTACCCGCCGGATGCTGAAGGAGTATACGCTTCGGTGTTATGCTCCGGCGGCCCGTGCGGCGCAGGAGCGGGGATTGTAACACAGCCTCCTGCAGGCTGTTTGGAGAAAAAGGGGGGTAGGGGCGGCGGCTTCGCCGCCGCCCCCAGACCCGGATTCCTCATCTCCTTCCTCATCCCGCCGCCGAATGGCAATCGGCGGAGGGGAGGGAGCAGAAGATGGATGGTTTTGCGGTGGCGACTTTCGGCCGCCACCGCAAATCTTTTTCACCCCAGGAGACAAGGGTGGGTTGAGGGCCACGCCCACCACGCGGCGAGCCGCTCGCAGCGTGACTGATGGGCCTCACCCTTATGGTGTAATGGGCCAATAGATCGTTACCAGTCTCTGGGTCACAGGAGAGAACCAAATCGGCGCTGATGTCATCCAGGATCACCGGTGGGAAGAGCGCAACCCGGTCATCCCCAGTATACCCCAAGCGCCGCAGGACAGCCAGGGGCGGTTGGTTGTCCATCCCTATCCCCGTATGGGGACGCAGCACGTTGTACACACATAACCAGCGGGTACTGAGGCGCAGGAACTGCCCTACGTCCTGCGCTTGCAGCAGATAGGGCCGGTAGAACTCCTCATCATCAATGCGATGGCTTCGTTCCACCCGGCTGTTGTAGCCCTTGCACCCGGGGGGTAGCGCCGCAGCACCCCGCCCAGCGGAGCCAGGAAACGCTCACTCAGCGCCTGCACGGAGTGAGGGTTGTCTCCCCCAAACTCCCTTCCCCGATCGGTCTGAAAAGTCACCGGCTGCTCCACCCCAAAGGCCCGCAATCAGCTCAACACCAGGATCAGAAACGCCAGGCCACAGGTGCGGTTCAAGGTGTGGCTGAAGGCCAGGAACCGCAGGCGGGTTGCGCCCGTCACAGGCAGTCCACTGGTAGCAGGGCAGGTGATGGCGTTGCAGATGGGTAACGCGAAGCGTCCCCAGGGTACCTTGTCGTGGATGGCTTTCCCATCCGTCTGGAGGAGGCTGAAAGGCTCCTGCACCTCCCAGGCCCACAGGGCGGGATAGACGCTTTGCCGCCGCCGGCGCTGAGACCGATAGCCATGTCGCCGCAGGATGTGGCGAATGGTGTGGGGGGAGAGGGTCACCCCGCGGCTCTGCAGGTACAATGCTAGCCGGCGCCGCCCCAAGCCGGTCTCCCGACGAGCAGTCAGCACCACCGGCTCCAACTCGGGCGGAGTCTGGCGCGGCGACCGCCGGGGACGACGGGAGCGGTCCATCAGCCCCTGCTCTCCCTCCGCCCGGTGGCGGGACACCCACTTGCGCACCACTTGCCGCGAGGTGCCCCCCCAGCGGGCGGTGGCACGGATGCTGCCCAACTGCAGGAACGTGCGGACGATCTGTTTTCTTGCCTTGATGGGGTTCATAGTTTATACTTCCCGGTAGGCCACTTCGGCCATAGGCGGTGCTCCTTGCTGAGCGGGTAGAATTCCCGCCTCGCGGAGGCGGTCCAGGGGAGGGCGCGCCGCGTCAAAGCGCCGTTTCACTCGGGAGGAGCGTCCATCCGCTGCTGGGAGGGTCTCTTTGGCCATTCACCGCATCACCGGCTGGAAGAAATGGAACGCACGGTACCTGCCTTCTTTGTCCAAGTGTGGTATAATATAAGGGAGATGGGATATTCTAACACAACGTTAACACCCCTCTATCGGAAATCCAACATGCTGGGGGTAGAATAGGGTAGCCGTTAATCCGGGATGGTCCATTTTCTGGGTAACGCTTTTTGCGGGCGTTAAAATTGCCGCTTGTTGCCTCACGGGGCGAGGCTCTTCGGACCGCGGCTCTCACCCCCCTGCCCCCTCTCCCCTGGCTACAGGCCAAGGGAGAGCGGGGATGGAGGGGATGAGGGGGCAACGAGACCCGCGCGAATCCAGAAAGGGTCACCCATCACCCATTATGAGCCATCCCGTTAATCTGGGCCTTTGTTCCTGAAGGAGAAGTCACATGATGCGAATGGAGCGATTTACCGAGCGGGCGCAGGACGCCGCCCAGCGGGCGGTGGAAATCATGACCCGCTACGGACATACTCAAGTAGATACCGAGCATGTCCTGCTGGCCCTGTTGGAGCAGCCGGGTGGCGTTGTCCCACAGATTCTGGCTCAACTGGGCGTGGACCCGGATTGGATTGCCAATCAGGTAGACGAGATTCTCCGTCGCAGCCCCAAAGCCGGCATCTACGGGCGGGGCAATATGGGGCAGATTTTTATCACCCCCCGGGTCAAACGAGTGCTGGACGAGGCGAATACGGAGGCCAATCGCCTCAGCGATGACTACGTCTCCACCGAACATCTCTTTCTGGCTATCATCACCGAGCGGGGCACCCAGGTGGCCCGCGTGATGGCGGAGGCCGGGATTACTCGGGAGCGAGTCTACGCAGCCATCCGGGCCATCCGCAGCGGGCAATCGTTTGCTGATAGCCGTCCCGAAGCCCGCTACCGCACCCTGGAGAAGTTCAGTCGCGACCTGACCCGACTGGCAAAGGAAGGGAAACTGGACCCAGTCATCGGGCGGGACGCGGAAATTCTGCGGGTCATCCAGATTCTCTGCCGCCGCACCAAAAATAACCCCGTCCTCATCGGCGAGCCAGGTGTCGGAAAGACCGCCATCGTGGAGGGGCTGGCCCAGAAGATTGCTTCCGATAACGTCCCCGAGATTCTCAAAGGCCGGCGGGTGATGCAATTGGACCTGGCCGCGATGGTCGCTGGGACCCGCTTCCGGGGCGAGTTTGAGGAGCGGCTGAAGGCTACTGTGGAAGAAATCCAGCGGGCGCAGGGGGAAATCATCCTGTTTATTGACGAACTTCACACTGTCGTCGGGGCGGGGGCTGGAAGCGGCGCGCTGGACGCGTCCAGCATTATGAAGCCGTATCTGGCCCGGGGCGAACTGCAGTGCATTGGCGCCACGACACTGGACGAGTACCGTCAGTACATAGAGAAGGACGGCGCGCTGGAACGGCGGTTCGCTCCCGTCTTCGTGGACGAGCCGACGGTGGAGGAGACGATCGAGATGCTGCGCGGTCTGCGGGACCGCTACGAAGCCCATCACCGTGTCCGCATCACCGACGAGGCGCTGGTCGCCGCGGCTCGCCTCTCTCACCGCTACGTCACCGACCGGCGTCTGCCCGATAAGGCGATAGACCTGGTGGACGAGGCGGCTTCCAAAGTGCGGGTGGCCCTCCATACGCTCCCCCCGGAACTGAAGCAGATGGAGGCCGAAATCAACCGTCTCCAGATGGAGGAGGAGGCCGCCAGCAACGGGCGGGATTACGAACGGGCCGCCGAGATTAAGGTTCGGCGGCTCCGGCTGGAGGACCAATTCCGTCAGCGGCGCGAAGCCTGGCAGCGGGAGCACCAGTTGGATGAGACGGTGGACGCGGAAGACATCGCCCAGGTAGTGGCCTCGTGGACGGGGATCCCGGTGGCCCAGATGCTGGAGACGGAGGCGGAGAAACTGCTGCGGATGGAGGAGGCGCTCCGCCAGCGCATCGTCGGGCAGGATGAGGCTATCGCGGCCGTCGCCGACGCCATCCGGCGCGGGCGCTCCGGCCTGAAGGACCCCCGGCGGCCCATCGGCTCCTTCATCTTCCTGGGAGCCTCCGGCGTGGGCAAGACAGAAATGGCGAAGGCGCTGGCCTGGTTCCTCTTTGACGATGAGGATGCCCTCCTGCGCATTGATATGAGCGAGTACCACGAGCGGCATACCGTCAGCCGCCTCTTCGGCGCTCCGCCCGGCTATATCGGTTACGAGGAAGGCGGACAACTCACCGAGGCCGTCCGCCGCCGACCCTACCAAGTTGTCCTTTTTGACGAGATAGAGAAGGCCCACCCCGAGGTCCTCCACGCCCTGCTCCAGGTTCTGGATGACGGTCGGCTGACCGACGGTCAGGGCCGAACAGTGGACTTCCGGAACACCGTCATCATTATGACATCCAACGTGGGGACAGAATTTGCGGGCAAGGGGGGCGCGCTGGGGTTCCTGCGGGAAGGGGCAGACCGACGGGAGGAGGAAGAAAGCCGGCAGCGGATTGAGCGGGCCTTGAAGGAGACGTTCCGCCCGGAGTTCATCAACCGGGTGGACGAAATCATCATCTTCAACCGGTTGACGCTGGAGCATATGGAGCAGATTGTGGACCTGCAGATGCGGGAGATTGCTGAGCGGCTGGCGGAGCAGGGGCTGGAAGTGGTTTTGACCGATGCGGCCCGCCGATGGCTGGCCCGGGAGGGTTATGACCCCCAGTTCGGTGCCCGACCGCTGCGGCGGGCCCTCCAGCGGCACGTGGAAAGCCCGCTCAGCGTGCGTCTCCTGCGCGGGGAGTTTCACAGTGGGGATCGGGTGCGGGTGGACGTAGGGGAATCGGGCCTGACCTTCACCCGGATCGAAGCGGGCGAAGAAATCCCACCGCTTCGGATGCCCGAGCCGGTCCTGCAGGCCCAGGATTAGAGCAGAGAGGAGAGCGGGCGGCGGCAATCTTGCCGCCGCCCTTTTCTTCTTCTCACTGGCAGGGCAGTGGGGGAATCGTCACTTGATATATTTTCCCCTGGGCCAAAACGAAAAGGGAATCCCCCGCTTCACTGACTGTCAGCGCCTGGAGACCCTGGAACTCCCCTCCCGGAGGACGCAACTGGGCACAAAACGTTCCGTCTTCCCGGAGGACAACGATGCGCTCCGCCACCCTATCGGCCAGATATACCGGGCCCCGTTCCAGTTCCGGATCCACTGCCAGCGCGGCAAAATGGGTCGCCGGGGCCGGAATGCCGGTGACCGCAAAGGGGGCCGCCCTCCCTTCCTCAAAACGGGCCACTCCTCCGTCCTCAAAAAGGACGTAGACGTTATAGTTCAGCGCCATATCCCGGGCCCCCGTCAGACGCGGGGCCTCCGATGAGAAGTAGGGCTCCGGTTCCCCCCCGAATTCCCCGTTCTGTGGAAGATACCGCCAGATTTGCCCCGCTGCCGGGTCCAGCAGGTACAGCCGTCCGGAATAAGTCGCCATAGATACCGGGTCGCGCCCTCCGGGCACGGCAGATAAGGTCACCGGTCGGGCTTCGGGCCAGTGGGAATCGTACGCCCAAAGATGTCCCCCATCTCCCAGGATGAGAAGCCCCAGGGAGGGCTGACCGGGCCCCGACCAATGCGCGGTGATATCTATCAGGGAGGGGGCTTCCGGGATGGGGATGAATTCGCTTCCGCCGCCGATCAGGACCCGGCGCACCTGATTCTGGCCTTCCAGAACGGCCACACCATGTTCCCACGCCACCAGACGGTTCCGGGCGACCTGAGTACCCAGGTCGGCCAGCAATCTCGGCGCCACCCGAATGACGCCATCCATTTGATCCAGTGCGTCCTGGGCCATAGAGTGGAGCGCGCGGACCTCTGGGTCCTCGTCGTTCGCCGTCAGAGCCAGGACGGCTTCCCAATGGGGACGAGCCAGTTCTGGGTGAGGGGCCTGTTGTGCTGCCAGGACCTGCTCCTGGGCCCGGGAGAGGGCCTCCCTCCGCCGGAGGTCCCGACCGTACCGGAACCAGACGATCAGAGTTGTCAGGATGACCAGAATCAGGATGATGATGGCCAGAGCGGCCATGCGGCGGGGGTTCTCTTGGGGGACGGGCCGAGGTGCTCGCACGCCGACCCTCCGGCGGCGATCCGCGCCGGGAAGGGCGCGCTGGACGAGGGGCTGCGCTCCGTAATAGGCGGATGCGGCCGCTCCCTTCAGGCCCGCTCCCACTGCGGTTGCTCCCCGGGCCAGTCCTCCAGCGACGGTTGTCGCGCCCCGGACCAGCCCCCTGCCGATGGCCGTAAACCCTGCCCTTACCGTCTCCCCCAGACGGAATAACCTTGGTGAGGGTCGGGCAGGAGGGGATTCCGCTGCTCGGGTCCAGACCTCCAGTTCTACCAACTCCCCTTCTTCTTCCGCAACACCCTCCCACGGCGTCATCTCCTCCGAGGGCAGCATCTCCCCGGGTGTCCGCGCTTCCTCCGGCGGTGGAGGTGGCGCAGGGATCACTTCCGGTGGAGGGGGTGCCTCGCGACGGCGCCGGGGGGGCGGGGCCGAAGGTGGGGTTATCTTCTCCTCCAGCCAGCGCAGCACCATGGCTGTCAGCGACTCCTCCCCGGCCAATTGCTCCAGGCCGTCCAGTATATCCTCCCCTTCCCGGCGGAGCACCTGGCCCAGGGCGTCCGGAGCGATCAGGCGGAGGAGATTCTGGGTACTTAAGAGTAGAGTCATACCGGGCCGGACGGGAATGTAGAAGAGGGCCACCTCGGCGTAATATCGGCTCCCCAGGTGAGGGAGAGGTCGGTCGGGGTGTTGTTCGTCGCCATCGGCAGAGAGGACATAAGACCAGGCAGTGCCGGTGTGGGCCAGGAACACCTCGTCGGCCCGCAGCGCGGCGCAGGCGATGCTCCCCACGCAACGGCTCTCCGAGGGGAGTTTATAGTTGAAGCGGAACAGGACCCGGTTCGCCGCAATGACAGCCCGCCGCAAGGCAGCAATCGGGCTTCCAGAAGTGGACCAGAACGCCTGCGCTGCTGCATCCCGAATTTCCCGGTAGAGGCGAGAGGGGGCCGGCCCGGTCAGGTCCAGCACCATCGCGAACCGTTCGCTTTCCCGTCCAGGGGCCGGATGCAGGGGCGGGGTGAGCCAGGCTGTACCTGGATGCCCTCCCGTCTGTCGCCGCCCGTCTGTCAGGCGAATCCACCCAGTCCAGGGCTCCATAGCCGCGCCTTTCGTAGAGATGGGGAGCAGAGGTTCCTCGCTGATAGAATAGCCCAAAATGCCGGGTTGTCAAGTGGTTGCCGACGGTAAACCGTCGGGCTCTATGGGGAGACCCTTTCGGGGGCTGAAATCCGGCTTTCCCGAAAGCCTCTGCAGTCTGGAGGGCTTCGTTTTCGGAACCCGGACGGAAACGTCCGGGCCTCTCCGGCGTGAAAAAGGGGCGAAGCGGGCGATCATCCGCCCGCTTCGCCCCCCAGTTACAGCGCAGGATGAATCTCGCGCCACCCTCAGCGCAGCACCAGCGGCAGAAAGACCCGGTACGGCAGGGCCGCCGTGCCCACCACAGCGCTCACCGGCCCGTGCAGGGTCTCCCGGCCCTGGGTGTCCACATCCGCCAGCCAGTACCACCAGAGGCCCTCCGCGGGCACGGTGTCGGTGTAGATGTAGGTGGCGCCGCCGCCCCGCGCCTCGGAGGGCACAAAGGCGATGGCCGCCGCCCGCGAGCGGTCGTTGACCGACGCCCGGTAGAGGTTGAAGCCAAAGGTGTCCACCTCCACCGCCGTGGCCCACTCCAGCCGGACGCTTTGGCCTGAGACCCCGCCCACGCGGAAATACAGCAACCCCACCGCCGTCGGAATGTTCACTACAGGTTCGTCGTCCCGTGGCTCATTGGCCGGATTCCGGTACACATCTACCGGGCCGGTGATGATGGCTGTGTTCACCGTCGTGGTGATGTCGTGCACCACGCGGAAGACGGTGGTGATGCGGAACGATTCGCCGGGGGCCAGATTGCGCCCGAAACCGTGGGGCGCCGGCCCGGTCAGGTCGTACCAGGTCAGAATGCCGTCGTCGGCGTCCTCTTCGGGATAAGGCTCCGCTGTGACGAAACTCAGGTAGTACGGATCGTACTGGTCCAGCAGTGGCAGTACATCTATCATGCTGATACCGATGTTGGTGATGACGATGGTGAAGGTGACATAGTTGGGGATCAGTTCGTCATTGTCAAAGGCCACCAACTGCTTATCTATGGCGACCCTCGGGTCCTCAATTGCCACCGGCGCGTCGTCGGTGTCGGTGAGCACGCCGCCGGAGTACTCGCCGCCGACCAGCGCGACGTTCCAATAGATGCCGGTGATGCCCGGGGTGGCAGTCACCGCGAAGGTCACCGTGATGCTCTGGCCGGGGATCAATGGTCCCAGGTTGTTCCAGACCAGCAGAGGCTCCGCGATGATGTCCGGGTCGGCGGGATCCCCGGAGCCGGGGATGTAGTAGAAATCGGCAGGGAGCGTGTCCGTCAGCACCAGCGGGTCAAAGGTCACCTGGCCGGTGTTGGTGATGCGGATGGTGTAGGTGAAGGGCATAGAGCGGACGGCCGCGCCCGGCGCTACATCCTTGGTCAATTCCAGCCCCGGCACCAGCGGCGTGGTCGGCTCTTCGTCCTCGTTATTGGCGGGGTTATCGTCGGGCGTATCGGAGCCGACGGTGACCGCGTTGGTGAAGACGCCGGTCGTCGTCACCAGCACCCGCACGGTGACCGTCAGGCGGCGGCTCTCGCCCACGGCCAGCGTCCCCAGATTCCAGACCAGCGGGTTGGGGCCGGCACTCTGCCCAGGATCGGCGGCGACGAAGGTCACTTCCGATGGCAGCGTGTCGCTCACCACCACGTTCTGGGCATCGGACGGGCCATAGTTGGTGACCACCAGTGTATAAGTCAGTATCGTGCCCACGATGACCGGGTCGGGGTCGTCGGCCTTGGCCACGGCCAGGTCGGCGGAGGTCTCCACCGGCGTGGTGATTTCATCCGTGTCGGTGATGCCAGAGGTATCCGTGATGGCGACGGCGTTGTAAATCAGCGTGCCGCTGAGTACGGCGCTATCCACCCGCACCACCAGGGTCACCACGCCCGAGGCGGGCGGATACTGGTCGCCCAGGCTCCAGGTCACCACGCCGCCCGATTCACTGCACGGCGCACCCAGGCAGGTCACGTAGGTCGTGCTCAGCGGCACCGTGTCGGAAATCGTCACCCCGAAGGCCGGCTCGTTGCCGCTCACCGTCCAGGCGATGGTGTAGGTCAGGAGGTCCCCGGCCTGCACCGGCGAGGGGTTGGCGCTCTTGGCGATGCTCAGACTGTGGCTGCTCTGGACCGGGGTGGTGACCTCGTCGGTGTCGGTGAGGCCGGCGGTGTCGGTGATGGCGACGGCGTTGTAGAGCACCGTGCCGCTGACCAGCGGGCTGTCCACTAACACCACCAGGGTCAGGACGCCGGTGGCCTGGGTGATGCCGCTCTCCGGCGGCAGAAAGTCGCCCAGATTCCAGACCACCGGCCCGCGGTTGCCCACGCCGGGGTCGGACGCGGCAGGCGGAATCGCCGCCCAGAAGGTGGTGTTCGCCGGGGTCGTGTCGCTCACCACCACGCCGTAGACCGGCTCGTCGCCCGTGATGGTATAGGCCAGGGTGTAGGTCAACAAGGCCCCCGCCTGCACCGGAGAGGGGCTGGCCGACTTGACCACGTCCAGCGTGTGGGAGGACCGCACTGTGTCGGTCACCGTATCCGTTGTGGGCGTGGGCACTTGGGTGGAGGTGACAGCGCCCGTATTCACAATCTGCAGGCCGTCTGTCAGCGGCAGGTTCACGGTGACTGCGAAGGTCAGGTAAACCGGCACGTTGGGCGGCAGGCTGTGGATCGTCCAGACCAGCACCGGCAGGCCCGCGTCGCTGCGGCTATCCCCACCGGTGATAGAACCGGGGACGTAGGTGGTGTGGGCCGGGATGGTGTCGCTGACTGTGACGTTGGAGGCCGTCTCGTTGCCGGTGTTGGAGACGACCAGCGTGTAGGTCAGGAGGTCGCCGGGGCGCAGGTCGCCGCCATTGGCGTCGGTGCTGGATTTGACCAGATGGAGGACCGGCGCGCTCGTCACCGGCGTGGTCACCGTATCGGTGTCGGTGAGGCCCTCGGTAGAGGTGACCCAGGCGGTGTTGGTGAGGACCGTGCCGTTGGGCAGCGGCGAGTTCACCCGCACCTGCATGGTCACCCCGCGCGGGACGCCGATATCCAGCACGCCCAGCGTCCAAGAGACGACGCCGCCCCACTCGCCGCACGGGGCCGGTCCGCAGGACAGGTAGGTGGTGTTGGCCGGGACCGCATCGGTGATCACGACGCCCGTCGCCGAGACGATGCCGGTGTTGGTCACAGTAAGGGTATAGGTCAACAGGCCGCCCGCTGCCACCGGGCTCGGCGTGGCCGACTTTTCCAGGTCCAGCGCCGGGTAGCCGGTATTCACCGGGACGGTGTCCGTCGGGATAGGATACGTCCGCTGGTCGGGATTCGGGCCGGGCTGGCCGTCGTATTGGCCCCAGGCGGCGTTGGTCAGCACCAGCCCCGCGCCGATGTCCCAGGCCACCCGCGCGGTGAAGGTGATGAAACCGTACCCGCCCACGTTCAGTTGCGAGACCGTCCAGGCCGGATAGTCGCCGCCCAGGGTGGCGGTGGCCGGGTCGGTGACGGTAAAGCCCAGCGTGGCGACGAAGGAGAGGCCGGCCGGGAGGCTATCGGTGATGACCAGGTCGTAGGCGGGCCAGTCGCCGGTGTTGGAGAGGACGAGGGTGTAGGTGACGATGTCGCCCGCGCCCAGCGGGTCGCGCGGCGTCTGGACGGACTTATCCAGGGTGACCCGCGGCTCGGCCACGGTGACCGTCACCACGTTGGACGGAATGGGGCCGGACGGGTTGTCCCGATAGTCAAAAACGGCTGCGTTCGTGATCTGGGTGCCGACGGTCACGGTGATGAGATCGCGTACCGTGGCGGTGATGACGATGACCTGCTGGGTGTAGGTGGGGATAGTTGTGAAGAAGGCCGTCACCACCTGCCCGCTGAACGACGCGTTGGGACTGACGGCGTCAATGCGCAGGCGGCTGTCCACCACGTCAGTAAAGACGACGTTGTGGAGCACCGCGCCGACAGGTGGTTCAGGCACAGTGATGGTGAAGACGACCTGCGAGCCGATGGTGACCGTGGGCGGGGTGCCGGCTTTGCTCAGGCCGACGGCCAGCGGGGTGTGGACGGTGGTCGTACCGGTCACCGGGCCGTAGGCGCGATCGCCGGGGACGGGGCCGGGCAGGCTGGACCAGGTGGTCTCGGCCCGGTTGGTCAGGTGGGTGGCCGCCGGCGCGTCCGAATCCACCGTCGCCACGTACCGGATGACCAGTTCACCGCCCACGGGGATGCTGAAGGCCGGGGTGAAGGCGACGGTAAAGACGCCGGTGGCCGGGTTGTAGCCGGTGACGTAATCGCCGGCCGAAACGGGCACGCCGTTCAGGGTGACGGCGAGAAGCACGGGCGGCGTAGCCCGCATGCCGACCGGCAGGGTGTCGGTAAAGATCAGGTCGTAGGCCGGGCTGACGGTGATGCCGGTGGCGTTGGCGATGCGCACGGTGTAGGTGACCGGTTCGCCCACACGGACGGTGCTGGAGGTGGGCGGGTCGCTGGATTTGACCAGCACCAGCGACGGTTCGGTAACGGTAAAGACCGGTTGGTTGGAGGGTGTCGGGCCGCCGTCTTGGTGGCGGAGGATCGCCAGGTTGGTGATGACGTCACCGGCATCGGCGCCCAGCGGGTCGGAGAGGACGGCGGTGACGGTGATCAAGCGCTGCTGGCCGTGCGGGATGGCCGGGTAGGTAACGGTGAAGACGTTGCCGTTGACGGTCACGATGCCGTCGGGCCCGTCGGTCACCGTACGCAGTTGCAGGCGGGAGTCCAGGCGGTCGGTGACGGTGACGGCGTAGAGGGTGGCGGTAATCGGGGTCGCCGGAACAACGATCACGTAGGTGACCATGTCGCCCAGGGTGACGGTGGGTGGGGCGACCGTCTTGAGGATAGCCGCGTCCACCGTGCGGTGGTAGACGGAATCGGAGCCGTCGGTGTACTCCCGCTCGTCAGGGACGTAGGGGCCGGGGCCGTCGCCGGGCTGGGAGTCGTAGTACGGGATGGCCGCGGTGTTGGTGAAGGTCAGGTTGGCACCTACAGTGTCGGTCACCTGGGCCACGACGGTGATCGTCGCCACCTTCGGCACACCCCCGGGAGACCATTCCAGGCCCCACAGTTCGTTCACCCGCCAGGTGAGGACGCCCGTAGCGCCCACCGGCGGCTCGGAGAGGAAGGCGATATACGGCGGCGCGCTGCTGGTAACCGTGGAGGTCAAATAGAACAGTTCCGCCGGCAGGACGTCGCTGATGACGATGTCGTAGGCCAGGCCGTAGCCGGAGTTGGTGACGATAAGGGTATAGGTGATGCGGTCGCCCGCGCCCACGGTGGAGCCGGGCGGCGGGATGCTCTCCTTGGCGATCGCCAGGTAGGGCTGAATGAGCATATTGACCACGACATCGGTTACGACATTGGGCCACGGAAACTCTAATTGGACATAGTTGCTCGGCCAGAAGCGCTCGGTCTGGGTGGGCCAGACCGGCTCCAGCGTGTCAATCCGCAGACCTACGGCCTGTGCCTGGAAGGTCAGCGTGACCACTGTCGGGATGTCCTGTTCGCTGGTGATGGGCGCAAAGTACCAGCGAATGATCTGGGAGCCGGGTTGTTCGGTTGTGTTGCTGACCCGGTCGGTGATGGTCACGTTCACAGTAGAGGGCGTCCAGGCCAGGGTCTCGCTGTCGGTGATGTACCAGAGGCCCGGGCTGAGGCCGTCCACCAGGGTGTGGCCGGACCAAGCCGTCCCGGCCGGGATGGTGAAGACCACATGGTAGGTGACCACGTCGCCGACTCGGAGGAGGAACGGGTCGGTGGATTTCCTCACTGCGGGTCGAGCCGTCTCCACCGAGGCCTGGGCGGTGTTCGTGTAGGGCCGCACACCAGGGATAGTATCGGTGAGGGAGTGGTAGAGAATGTTCACGGTGTTGGTCAGCCGGGCGTTGACCAGTGATTGGGAGACGCGCGCGGTATAGGTGAGGACAACGACGTTGGCCGGGGCGGTGTTGCTGATGTACCCCACCGTCCAGGTGAGCACCCCCGGTCCGACGACGGGCCCGCTGCGGCTGTCGCCCCCGTACTGCGCGGTGACGCTGATGCCCGCCGGGACCGCATCGGTGATGTAGACGCTGTAGGCCGGGCTGGTGCCGGTGTTGGTCAGACGGAGGGTGTAGGTCAACAGCGCCGTCCCGTCCAGATTGTTCAGCGAACCGCTGCTGCTCTCGGCCCGCTTGGTCAGCAGCAGGTTCGGCTCGCCGACGGTGGTGCTGACGGTGTTGCTGTTGGTCACCGGCGCGGTGGCGTGGCTCATCTGCGCCACGTCGGTGATGACGTCGCCGGCGTTGGCGTCTCCGGCCGCGCTGGGCCACTCGTGAGAGATGCGCGTGGTGATGGTCACGTAGGCCTGGGTACCGTGGGGGATGCTGGCGAAGGTCGCCGTCACCACCTGGCCCGCCCAACCGGCGCTCCCGCTGCTCCCGCCGCTAAAGGCCACTCCCTCTATCCGCACGCGGCTGTCCACCGTGTCGGTCACCCGCACGCTGTACATCGTGGCGCTGATGGGGGTGGCGGGCACGATCAGCGTGTAGGTCACCAGCGTGCCCAGGGTGGCCGTGGGCGGCGGGGAGAACGTGACCGTCTTGGTGATGCCGCCGTTGACGGTCTGGATACCGGTGGAATGGGAGCCGCCGCTGTAGGCGCGTTCCACATTCACCGGCCCGCTGCCGGGCTGAGAACTGTAGGCCAGCGAGGCCTGGTTGGAGAGGACGGTATTGGCCGTGATGCCGTCGGAGACCTGGAGGACCACGTTGAGGGTGATGGCGGTGTGCTGGCCCCAGGTATAGGGGACGGTCGGCGTCAGGTGGTTGATGCCCCAGGTGAGGACGCCAGTGGCGCCGGGGATCGGCGCAGGTTGGGCCACCACCTGGGCGGTGGGGTCATCGGAGGTCATCGTGTAGGTGACCAGGCTGGTCCCGGCGGGGATCACATCGGTGATGACCAGGTCGTAGCCGGGGATGCGGGCCTGGTTGGAGATGGTGAGGGTGTAGGTGACCCGGTCGTTGGCGCCGACGAAACAACCACTGTTGCCGAAACGGGTCACCAGGACGTCGTCAAAACGGCAACTGTTCGCCGCGCAAGCATTGGCATAAAAGCCCACTGAGCCGGCCGTGCGCGGCGAAGTATCTATCCAATCAAAATACTGCTGCCCGTCAATGTACACACGGATGCGGATGCCAGTGGGCACGGTCTCCACCTGCGCCTCAACGTGATACCAGCGGTTGATCGTCGGAGCGACCGTCGAGGTCGTCAGTGTAGCGAATGTCCCACCGGTTACTTCTTGCAGTTGAATGTTGTTGCCTCCATCGTTCTGTCGCAGTCGGACGATGTAATAGTTGCCGGGGGTGTAGCGGAACACCAGACCGCGACTGGAGGTGTCATCTGTAGAGTATACCATCGCGCTGTAACTGAAATCGGCAGCGGTAAAGCCAGTGCGCACCAAGAGAGCGTTAGGAGTGCTATCACTGGTCTGTTGCGCTACCCCGGCGGTGTTATTCCATGTACCGGCGCCAGCCGTCCAACCCGATGGCGGCGAAGCAGTGGCGCGATTGAAGTGATCCTGCAACAGCGTCGCCCCGCACCCATACGGCGTCAGGTAGGACTTGCCGATGTGCAACAGCGGCTCCAGCACGTCCAC
>DAOTWK010000040.1:0-13737 GCA_034435815.1 Anaerolineae bacterium
GCGGCGGCGCTGCCAGCCCCACCACCTGAGCCAGCGCCGTTGGCAGGTCCTCCGCCATCGCCACCGAGTCGCCGTAGGCCACCAGCACCCGCTTCAACTCCGGGAACCGGCCTGCCGCCGCCTGCAGATAGAGCGGCTCCACATAGAGCAGGGTATCGTCTATCGGGATGACCAGCAGGTTACCGCGAATGACCTGGGAGCCATGCTGATTCCAGAGCGTCAACTGCTGGGAGATGTACGGGTCCTGGTCAAAACGGGCCTCTATCTGCATAGGCCCGTAAATCAGTTCCTGCTTGGGGAATTTGTAGACGCCCAGTTGCCCGTAGTCCTCGCCGTCCGAATCGGCATAGAGCCAGGCAATCATGTTGCGCCGTCCGTTCGGAACGTACGGGCGCATCAGCAAGAACTCCACCTTGTCCTCATCGGGCAACTGCATCACCACGTAGTAGGGCGCCATTTCCGTCTCGCCCTGCTCCCGGACTTCCGTCGGCGCGGCCCAGAGGTCCTCTTTATTGTAGAAGACCTGCGGGTCGTCCATGTGATAGGCGGCGTAGGCGGCGGCCTGGACCCGGAAGAGTTGCTCCGGATAGCGCCAGTGGGCCCGGAGGACATCGGGCATCTGCTCCACAGGCGTGAAGAGGGCAGGGAAGACAGCCTGATACGTCCGGATGATGGGGTCGGTGGGGTCCACCACGTAGAAGGTCGTCTCGCCGGTATAGGCATCTATGGCGACCTTGACGCTGTTGCGGATATAGTTGACTTCGTTGAACGGCTCCGAGTAGGGGAAATGGTCGCTCCAGGTGTAGGCATCGTATAGCCAGACGATGCGACCGTCCGCAATCACCGGGTAGGGGTCGGGGTCGTACCAGAAGATGGGCGCCAGCGTCCAGACCCGGTCGCCAATCTGGCGGTTGAAGAGAATGCGGCTATCCGGACGCAGAGCGGTGGAGAAGAGAATCTGGGAACTGTTGAAGCGAAGGGCGAAGAGGGCCCGTCGGAAAAAACCGCCCAACGGCACGCCTGCCGGACCTTCGTAGCGGGTGTAGACGTTCTGGTCGCCGCTGGGATAGTCAAACTCCGGCTCCGTCGTGTTCACGATGGCGTACTCTTTGGTCACTTCGCCGAAGTAGATTTCCGGACGGGTAATCTGCAAAACCGGATCGGTGCTCTGTGGGGGGATGTCCCGGACCAGAAGGGTCGGGAGCCCTTCACGGGTGACTTCGTTGACCGGACTCACGACCACACCGTAGCCGTGGGTGAAGACCAGGTGGCGGTTCACCCAGGTCTGGGCCTGCTCGGCCAGTTGGTCCACGTCCAGTTCCCGCACCGCCAGCATCACTTCCCGAAGGCCGTCTTCCAGGACGTAGCGGTCCACATCCACATCGTTGAAAGTATAGTAGAGGCGAATCTCCTGGAGTTGCCCGTAGGTGGTGAGGAGGGGCCGCCAGTCCCAGAGGCGGATGTTCTGGACGGTGGGCTGGTTGGCTTCCAGGACGTCCGGAGTCAGCCGGCCCTCAGCGGGGAAATCCTGCTCGCGGATGTTTTCCAGACCGAAGCCGATGCGGGTGAAACGGATGGCGTGCTGGATGTAGGGTCGCTCGGCGCTCAGTTCGTTCGGGGCGACGACGAAGCGCTGGAGGGCGGCGGGGTAGGCCGAACTGATGAAGGTCAGCAGAAGCCAGACCGCGCCGACGTACAGGAGAAGCCGCCAGCGGCGAAAGTAGACGTTGAGCAGGAAGAGAAGTGCGGCGACCAGGAGGACAATGGTGAGCAAGTTGTAGATGGGAATACGGGCGTGGACGTCGGTGTATCCGGCGCCGAAGACGGCGCCCCGGCTGGAGATGAGCAGTCGGAAGCGGGCCAGTTGGTACTGGGCCGCGATCAGGGCCAGGGACAGCGCGCCCAGGGCGGAGAGGTGAGCGATGGAGCCCCGGTCCTGGAGCGCGCCGGCTGTCCCGTAGGCGACCAGGGCGCCCAGCAGGCTGAGGATGGCCAGGGCCAGGAACCAGCCCACCAGCAGGTTGTAGACCGGCAGTCGGAAGATGTAAAAACTGACGTCCTGGCCGAAGATGGGGTCGGCCAGACCGAAGGGGACAGCGTGGCGGAAGAGGAGGAAATCCAGCCAGCGGGAAGAGAGGACTTCGGCCATGGTGAAGGCGATGAGGAGGCCGACGCCGATGAATATCCAGCGCAGGGTCTGGGTGCCCGCGCGGCCCAGGCGAGCGCGGTAGGGGCGGAGGATGCGGCTTTCGGTCAGGCGCGCGGGGAGGAGGAGCCAGTTGATTGCCAGGACCGCCGCTGCCAGCAGGCCGCCGACCAGGAAGGCGACGACGCCCGCCAGCAATCGGGTCTGATAGACCGGGAGGTAGCCCAATTCTTCAAACCAGAGCCAGTCGGTGTAGATACCGGCAACGAGTTCCAGCAGGCCTGGCCCGAGGAAAAGGATAATGGCCAGCAGGCCGGAGAGGATGAGGGTCCACTTCAGGCGGGGGGGCATAATGACTCCTTAAATAGTTTGTGTCGGCGGCTTCGCCGCCGACACAAACGTTATCCAACCTATACTCGGGTGACGTATTCACCCGTGCGGGTATCCACCCGGACGGTATCTCCGGCCTGGACGAAGAGGGGGACCTGAATCTCCAGCCCGGTCTCCAGGGTGGCCTTTTTCAACACATTGGTGGCGGTATCGCCCGCAACGGCGACCTCTGTATCCACAACCTGCAGGTCCACAGCGGTGGGGAGTTCCACCTCAATGGGCTGACCTTCGTACATAGAGATGACCAGTCCCATACCCTCTTTCAGGTAGCCGGCCTGCCCCTCCAGCACGTGGGCAGGGACACCGACCTGGTCAAAGGTCTCCGTGTCCATAAAGTAATAGAGGTCGCCATCGTTGTAAAGGTACTGGACGCTCCGGCGCTCAATGCGTACTTCCTGGACCCGGTCACCGGATAGGAAGGTCTGCTGGACAGTGGCGCCGGTGCGCAGGTTGCGCAGTTTGGTGCGGATGATGGCATTGCCCCGACCGGGCTTGTGGTGCTGATACTCCAGGACCTTGTAGAGTTCTCCGTCCAGAATGAAAGTCGTTCCTCGGCGCAGGTCGTTAACATCAATCATACCCATTCCCTCCCAGACAATTTTGGCAGGAGCATTATACCAGGTATAGGGCAGAGCGTCAAACCTCCATATGCGCTTGTACAGAGGAGAGGACCCGCTCTACATCCTCGTCCCCTTCTGGAAATGGTACGTCCCGGAAGAGCCACCAGTCCTCTACGTGCTCCACGGCCCCTCCCGGCGGCAGGAGGGTCAGCGGGCCCAGCGTCTCCAGTTCCAGCATCTCCCCGTTGGTGAACAGTTCCGCGCAGCAGCCCCGGTCGGGATAGCAGGCCCCCGGGACGATGGAGAAGGTCTTCAGAAAGAGATGGCCGTCCCGCCAGTAGGCCAGCCAGTTCTCCGCCGGCGCTGCGACCCCTACCTTCTGCGGCGCGGCGCGGGTCGGGTCCTGGCACAACCAGACGTACCGGCGGCCCCAGGTCCAGCGGGGGTCACCCATATCGGTGTACGCCCAGAGAACCAGGGCACCGGTGGGGAGCAGGTGCTCCTCGTGCCGCCCGCGCGGGGGCAGGGGCAGGATGGCCACCCCGCCAGGCGCCATCACCGAGAGCGCCCAGGGCGCCAACTCCACCGGCCACAGGGAGCCGTTCCGCAGACGGTGGACAACCCGGACGTGGGGGCGGTCCGCCTCCAGCGAGATGTCCATTTCTTTCTGGATGCCCGTGGTGGACTCCACCGGCTGGACCACCCTGATGAAAGTGGGATGGACCTGGACATCCACCGGGCCGTTATCGGGGAAGTAGGTGCGGGGCATCGCCTCCGGCGCATGCCAGAGCCGATGGCCGCCATAAATCCGCCACTCCTCGCCCCCCACCCGGCCCAGCATCTCCGGATATTCCTTGAACTCGTTGGCCTGGCCGACGAAGCCGAACCGGATGACGCGTGGGCCCACATCGGCGGTCACCACCAGGTCCACCAGTCCGTTGGACCACCGATAGCAGTTGGGCCACCCTCCGTATTCCACCTTCTGGACGTTCATAAAGCCTCCTTCAAAAGTGCCTGGCACGTCCCCCTATAGAGGACTTTGCAGGGAAACGGAAGATGCAGGATAATGTACACTGGACAGAACCCGTTCCGCAGTTCCGGGAGGAAACGATGAGCCGACGGCCCTTCGCACTGGCAAACTGGAAAATGGCGATGACCATCGCCCAGAGCCTGGCCTTCGTGCGGGAGTTTCTGGCCCGCGCCGGGCCCTGGCTGGATACTGTAGAGGTTGTGCTCTGCCCGCCGTACACCGCGCTGGCGGCGGTCGCCACTGCCATCAGAGGAAGCCCCATCGCGGTGGGCGGACAGGATCTGTGGCCCGGCCCCGGTCAGGCCCACACCGGCGCTATCTCCGCCGAATTGCTGGCCGACGCCGGCGCCACATGGGTGATGGTCGGCCACTGGGAAGTACGCCGTCGCCTGCGGGAAGACGACCCGGCGGTGAACCAAAAGGTCCGGGCCGCGCTGGAAAGCAATCTGCGCCCTATCCTGTTCTTCGGTGAGGCCGCCGGGGAGCCCTTTGATCCCGGACGGCTGGCTGTTCTGTTAGACGGTTGCGACCAGGAAGCGGTGGCCCGGATGGCCTTTGTCTACGAGCCGGAGGGGGCCATCGGGCAGCGGGAGCCGGTGTCGCCGGCCCATGCCGCCGCCGGTTGCCGGGCCATCCGCCGCTGGCTGGCGGACCGGTTCGGCGAAGAGACCGCCGGGCAGGCCCGCATCATCTACGGCGGGAGCGTGACGCCGGAGCACGCGGCGGCCCTGCTGGCCGACCCCGATGTAGACGGTCTGGGAGCCACCCGTCGGGGTCGGGACCCCGACGCCTTCGCCGACATCGTCGCCCAGATTGCGGCCAGGGGATGACGTTTGCGGCGGCCCCTGCCTCCAATGTCATCTACAGGATGAGCATCGCGTCCCCGAAACTGTAGAACCGGTAGCGGAGACGGATGGCCTCGGCGTAGGCCCGGTCCATTAACTCCTTGCCACAGAAAGCCGCTACCAGCAGCAGGAGAGTGGACCGGGGCAGGTGGAAATTGGTAATCAGCGCATCCACGACCCGGAAGCGGAAGCCCGGGTAGATGTAGAGGTCGGTCTGGCCCTCGTAGGGGAGCACCACCCGCCAGGGGCAGGATTCGGCGTGGGCAGAACCGCCCACCGCCGCCAGGCCTGCCGTCTCCAGAACCCGAACCGAAGTGGTGCCCACCGCAATCACCCGTCGCCCTTCCGCTTTGGCCCGGTTGATTTGTTCCGCCGCCTCCGGCAGGAGACGGCAGAACTCGGTGTGCATCCGGTGCTCCTCCGGTCGCTCCTCCTCCACCGGACGGAAGGTATCCAGCCCCACATGCAGGGTGACGAAGACGGACTCCACCCCCATCTCCCGCAGCCGGAGGAGGAGTTCAGGGGTGAAGTGGAGGCCCGCCGTCGGTGCAGCCGCCGACCCCGGGGTGCGGGCATAGACGGTCTGGTATCGCTCCGGATCTGTTAGCGGCCGGTGGATATACGGCGGGAGCGGGGTCTGCCCCACGGCTTCGGCCAGGGCCAGCGCCGGGCGGTCAAAGGCCAGTACCCGGAGCCCTCGCTCCCCTTCCTCCAGGACCTCCGCCCCGGCCCCTATCGGGGCCCCATCGGGGCCGTCCAGCACCTCCAGGCGCCCACCGACGTGCACCACCCGCCCTCGCACCAGTACCTCCCAGACCATCTCCGAGCGGGGGCGCAGGAGGAGAACTTCCACCCGTCCGCCGGTGGGCTTGCGGGCAAACAGGCGCGCCGGGATGACCCGACTCTCGTTGTAGACCAGCAGGTCCCCCGGCCGGAGGAACTGCGGCAGGTCGCGAAAGATGTGGTGAGAAATCGTCCCCGTGGCGCGCTCCACGACCATCAGCCGGGACGCGTCCCGGGGCTCCACCGGCTCCTGCGCGACCAGTTCCGGCGGCAGGTGGTAATCAAAATCGCTCATCCGGAGCGTGGTAACGGTTCCCCTCACGTCTACTACTCCGCACTCCGCACTTCCTGTTCCGTTTCGGGCCGACCCATCCCCAGCCAGATGGCAGCGATCAGGCATCCCCAGGCGACCAGGTCCAGGAGGCCGCAGCAGCAGGCAGTGCCGCCTCCGATCCAGGGGAGGGCACGCGGAGCGCGAATCTCGCGGGCGATGGCGGGCAGGAGCGCGGCCTCCACGATTCGAGCCGCGTCCAGAATGACCAGCAGCGCGAAGGCGGCCGTCGCCAGGATGGGCGCCGTCCCCTTACGGCGCACCAGCAGGAGAACAGCGACGACCAGTCCGGCCAGGTGGGCCACGACCAGCAGGATACGAATCAGCGTTTGGATCCAGACGGGCGCCATAATACCTCCTGGAATCGGAATATTACGGAGCAGACGGGCATTGGGACACGGACGGACACGGAACGGCGTGGATTTCACAAATCAACCTCGGTGAACTTCCGTATTTTTCCGCGCCAATCCGTGTTCATCCGTGTCTTTCCAGCCGCCGTTGTTATTTTACTGGAATTCCCCTGGCAGGCAAGAAGCCTCTCTGCCGCATTTGCATCCCCTCCCAGAACGTGTAAAATGGAATCATCCAGCCATTGGTCTTCCAATATTTTGTCATTCTGTCATTCCAATGATTACTCTTCACCTGACCGGCATCGCCCACGGTGGCGCGGCCATCGGCCGACACGAGGGCAAAGTCATCTTCGTCCCCTACTCTCTGCCCGGCGAGACGGTGCGCGCGGAAATTGTGGAGGACCACCCCCGTTATGCCCGCGCGCGACTGGTGGAGATTCTGGAACCGTCGCCGGAGCGGGTCGGGCCGCCATGCCCGTACTTTGGGCCTGAGGGTTGCGGCGGCTGTCATCTGCAACATGTCGCCTACGAGGCCCAACTCCGCCTCAAAGCGCAGGTGGTGGCGGAGCAACTGGCCCGCATCGGCGGCCTCTCCGACCCGCCCGTCCTCCCCACTCTGCCCGACCCCACCGGCTGGGCATACCGCAACCAGGCCCGCTTCCATCCCGCCCCCTCCGGCGGCCTGGGCTTCTGCCTGGAAGACCGACGCGATGTCGTTCCCATAGATGAATGCCTGATCCTGCATCCGTTTCTTTCCGAACTCTACGACGCGCTGGACCTGGAATTGCCGGACCTGACCGCCCTCACGTTGCGGGCCGGCACTGCCACCGGCGACCGCATGCTCATCCTGGAGACGGCGGAGGATGAGGCCCCGGAACTGGAAATAGACCTGCCCCTCTCTTGCGTCCTCCTCACTTCGGACGGAGTGCCCGTCACCCTAATCGGCCAGGGATATATCACCGAACGGGTCGCCGGAACCACCTACCGCATCTCTGCCCCGTCCTTCTTTCAGGCCAATACCGCCCAGGCGGAGCGACTGGTCTCGCTGGTCCTGGACTACCTGGCCCCCGAGGGCCACGAGGTGGTCCTGGACGGCTACTGCGGCGTGGGTCTCTTCACCCTCCCCCTGGCCCGGCGGGCCGGACTGGTGGTCGCGGTGGAGGTGGACCCTTACGCCGTGGACGACCTGTTAGAGAACACCGCCGACCTGGAGAATGTGGAAGTGGTGGAGGGGCCGGTGGAGGCAGTGTTGGCGGACCGCGCCGGAGCGCTGGATGCGGGAGTGGTGGACCCGCCGCGAGCGGGGCTCTCCCCGGAGGCACTGGAAGGACTGATAGCGGCCCGCCCGGCGCGCCTGGTCTACGTCTCCTGCGACCCAGCCACCCTGGCCCGGGATGCCCGCCGCCTATCCGCTGCCGGATACCGCCTGGAGGCCGTTCAGCCGGTGGATATGTTCCCGCAGACCTATCATATAGAGACGGTGAGCCTGTGGGTACTGTAGCCCAACGCAAGAGTGTCCGTCAGGACGGCACTCCACTTCGCTTCGTTTATGATGTTTGGACAGGATTTACAGGATTTACAGGATTTACAGGATTTACAGGATTGACAGGATTAAATCCTGTTAATCCTGTAAATCCTGTCCACTGTCCATCCAGCCTCTGCCGGAGGTGGTTACGAACAGAGTGATGGAGGTGCATATGGTCCCTGAGGAAATTCGCCAGCGAGTGGAGCGACTGCGCCAGGAGATTCATTACCACAACTACCGCTACTACGTCCTGGATTCCCCCGTCATCAGCGACTCGGAGTACGACGCGCTGATGGCAGAACTGCGGCGGCTGGAAGAGCAGTACCCGGAACTGGTCACGCCCGATTCGCCCACCCAGCGGGTCGGCGCGCCGCCGGCTCCGGAGTTCGCCCAGGTGCGCCACCCCGCCCCCATCCTCAGCCTGGAGAACGCCTTCGGCCCCGAGGAGGCCTCGGCCTGGCTGGAGCGAATCTCCAAACTCCTGCCCCCGGGCAGCCGGCTGGATTTCGTCGTGGAGCCCAAGATAGATGGCCTCAGCGTCGTCCTCCACTACCGGGACGGGGCCTTCAGCCTGGGCGCCACCCGGGGGGACGGGGAGGTGGGGGAGGACATCACCGCCAATCTGCGCACCGTTCGGCAACTCCCCCTGCGTATCCCCGCCGCGCCCGACGGCCCGAAGCCCCCGCCCTACCTGGTCGTCCGGGGCGAGGCGTATATGACGGTTCGGGACTTTGAGGAGTTCAACCGTCGCCAGGCAGAGAAGGGGGAGAAGACCTTTGCCAACCCCCGCAACGCCGCCGCCGGTTCCCTGCGCCAACTGGATTCCCGCATCACCGCCCAGCGGCCCATCAGCCTGCTCTGCTACCAGGTGGTGGCCTACGAGGGGGAGCCGGCCCCGCCGTCCACCCAGTGGGAGACGCTCCAATACCTGCGCGCGCTGGGCTTCCCCGTCCCGGAACAGACGGCCTACTGCCCCGACTTCGCGTGCGCGGTGGCCTATTGCCAGGAATGGGAACGGAAGCGGGATACCCTCCCCTACGAGGCCGACGGGATGGTCATCAAGGTCAACGACCTGCGGGTCTCCGCCGACCTGGGGGTGGTGGGCCGGACGCCCCGGGGAATGGTGGCCTACAAGTTCCCCGGTCGGGAGGCCACAACGCGCCTTCTGGACATCCGGGTCAACGTGGGCCGCACCGGCGTCCTTACCCCCTACGCCGTCCTGGAGCCCGTCCCTATCGGTGGGGTGACCGTCACCAAAGCGACGCTGCACAATTTTGACTACATTGCCGAGAAGGATATCCGCGTTGGCGACCGGGTGATTGTCAAGCGGGCCGGAGAGGTGATCCCGTACATCGTCGGGCCGGTGGTGGACGTCCGGACCGGCGAGGAGAAAGTCTATACGCCCCCCGACCGCTGTCCATCCTGCGGGGAACTGGTCACTCGCGTGCCCGGCGAGGTCGCCGTCTACTGCAATAACGCGGCCTGCCCGGCCCAACTGGTCCGCCGGATTGCTTATTTCGCCTCGCGCGGGGCGATGGACATAGAGACGCTGGGGGAGAGGACGGCCCAGCAACTGGTGGACCGGGGCCTGGTCCACGACATCGCCGACCTCTACTTCCTGCGCAAGGAGGACCTGCTGGGGTTGGAGGGGTTCGCAGAGAAGAAGGCGGATAATCTGCTGGCGGGGATCGCGGCCTCTAAGGGGCAGCCGTTCAGCCGGGTGCTGACTGCGCTGGGCATCCCGCAAGTGGGCGGCGTGGTGGCGGAGACGTTGACCCGACAGTTCCGGTCGGTGGACCGGCTGGCCCAGGCGACGGAGGAGGAGTTACAGCAGATATCCGGCATCGGGCCGGAGATTGCCCGCGCGGTGGTGGAGTGGTTCCGCCGCCCGCGCCACCGGGAGATTGTGGAGAAACTCCGGCGCGCGGGGGTGAAACTGGCGGAGGAGGCGCCGGTCGCGGAGGCGGAGCCACAGCCGCTGGCGGGGTTGACCTTCGTTATCACCGGTACTCTCTCCCGGCCGCGCGAGGAGGTAGCGGCAATGATTGAGCGCGCTGGCGGCAAGGTCACAGATAGCGTCAGCCGCAAGACGGATTATCTGGTCGTCGGCGAGGCGCCGGGCGGCACCAAGTACCGCCGCGCGCAGGAACTGGGGGTGCCGATGATCAATGAAGAGCAGTTGATGGAAATGATGGGGGGGAGGCGTGAGGCGTGAAACGGGAAGTGTGAGGAGGGAGACGTGGGGGGAATAGGGTATCTTTCGGAGGAGCAAGTGGAGCGGCTGGTTCGGCGGCTTCGGGAGTATCCGAACGTCCTGGCCGTCTTTCTCTTCGGCTCCCAGGTGGATGGTTATGCCTCTCCGGAAAGCGACGTGGATCTGGCGGTGCTGTTTGAGCGGGATCCTTCCCTGAAGGAGGAACTGGATTTGGGTGTCGCCGCCGAGGAGGCGCTGGGGATGGAACAGGTGGATGTGGTCAACTTGAACCGGGCCCAACTTTTGCTACGCCACCGGGCCATCGGCGGCCTTTTGATCTACGAACGGGACCCGGTCCGGATCTCCGACTTTATAGAGGAGACCATTCTCCGGTATATAGACTACGAGCCGGACCTGCGGGCTTTCTACCGGGACTACGATCAGGCACTGGAGGAGGCGTATGGAATACGACCTGCCACGGATCCGGGAGCGGATTCAATATATTGAGACCGCTCTGGCGCGCCTGGAGACGCTCCGCAGTCTGCCAGAGGAGATATTTCTGGAAGATTTCCGGAACGTGGAGGCGGCCAAACATCTGTTGCAAACGGCGATAGAGGCAATGATGGATATCGCCGGTCACATTGTAGCTCGTCGGAGATTGGGAGTCCCTCGCGAGGGCGCCGAAGTGTTCCGGCGGTTGGGGGAGGCAGGCTTTTTGCCTGTAGAGCGGGTGCCGATCTACGTCCGAATGGTTCGGTTTCGGAATCTGGTCGTCCACTTATATCACGAAGTGGACCCCCATCGTGTTTACGAAATTTTGCAAACCGGGCTGGATGACGTAAGAGGTTTCATCGCTGAGGTCTGGACCATCATCGGTGTAGGGACGAGCCGGTTTCCCGGTTCGTAATCAGTCGCGCAGCGGAGTAGCGTCAAAACGCCACTCCGCTGCGCTTCGTGTCTTACTACGAACGTTACTCCTGCCCGGCAGTTGCGACGATGACCCGTGCCGGGCGCAGCAGCCGGTCGCCGATGCGGTAGCCCGCCCGGACGACGTGGACAACGGTATCCGGTTCTCTGCCGACCTGCTGCGCGGGGACGGTGCCCACTGCCTCGTGCCAGGCCGGGTCAAAAGGCTGACCGTCGGCCTCTATCGGAGTCACCCCCTCCCGGTTCATCAGGTTCATCAGGCTGCGGTGGGTCAGTTCCACCCCCTGGCGGATGGACTCCGCGTCGGCGCCGTCTACCGAAAGAGCCCGGGCCAGGTCGTCGGCCACATCCAGGAAGTCCCGCAGCAGCCGCTCCCGGTCGGCAGCGATGCGCTCCTCTGCCAGGCGCTGCAACCGCTTGCGGAAGTTATCCATTTCCGCCTCCAGGCGCAGCGCCCGGTCTTTCCACTGTTCCAGTTCCTCCCTCAATGCCTGTTCTTCCTCGGAAGGGCCCGCCGGGGCCGGCGGAGCGGCGGCGGTTGTGGGCGGCGCGGGCGGCGGGACCTCCGCTACCGGCGGCGGCGCCTCATCCACCGGCACGACCGGCGAAGGCGGTGCTTCCTCCAGTTCCGGCTGGACAATGCGAATGGGAATTTTCTTTCGGGTCGTCACTGCGCCTCCTCATGCGCGCTATGTCTCGCGGAATTCGCCCTCAATCACATCCCCCTCGCCGCCGGAGGGGCCGGCACCGCCCGGAGTGGGGCCGCCTGGACCGCCCGCCGCCTGCTGCCGGGCATACAACTGCTGGCCCAGGGCCATACTGGCCTGCTGGAGTTGTTCTATCAGCCGCCGGATGCGAGCGATGTCCTCGCCCTTCATCGCCTCCCGCAGGTCGCGGATGAGGCCCTCAATGCGGCTCCGGTCGGAACCGGGCACCTGGTCACCCAGTTCTCGCAGGAACTTCTCCGTCTGGTAGATGATGTTATCCGCCGTGTTGCGGGCCTCCGCCAGTTCCCGCCGCTGCCGGTCCTCCGCCTCGTGCCGCTTCGCCTCGTTCAGCAACCGCTCCACCTCTTCCTTGCTCAGGTTGGTGGTGGCGGTGATGGTGATGCGCTGCTCCCGGCCCGTCGCCTTATCCCGCGCCGAGACGTTCAGGATGCCATTGGCGTCGATGTCAAAAGTGACCTCAATCTGCGGGATGCCGCGCGGGGCGGGTGGGATCCCTTCCAGGTTGAAGCGACCCAGGCTGATATTGTCAGCGGCCATCGGGCGCTCCCCCTGCAAGACGTGGATGGTAACCACGGTCTGCCCATCTTCGGCGGTGGTGAAGATTTCGCTCTTGCGCACCGGGATGGTGGTGTTGCGCGGGATGAGCGGGGTCATCACACCGCCCAGCGTCTCCACGCCCAGCGTCAGCGGGGTGACGTCCAGCAGGACCACGTCCCGCACCTCGCCGCCCAGCACGCCAGCCTGGATGGCCGCGCCGACCGCCACCACCTCGTCCGGATTGACGCCTTTGTGGGGCTCTTTGCCGCCGGTCAGTTCCCGCACCAGGTCCTGAATCATTGGCATCCGGGTGGCGCCGCCCACCAGGACCACTGCGTCCAGGTCCCGGGCGCTCATCTTGGCGTCCCGCAGCGCCTGTTCAAAGGGGCCGCGGCAGCGCTGGACCAGGTCGGTCGTCAACTGCTCAAATTTGGCCCGCGTCAGCCGCATCTGCAAGTGCTTAGGACCGGAGGCGTCGGCAGTGATGAAGGGCAGGTTGATTTCTGTCTCCAGCATCGTGGAGAGTTCAATCTTCGCCTTCTCCGCCGCCTCCTTCAGCCGCTGGAGCGCTTGCCGGTCCTGCCGCAGGTCAATCCCGTATTCTTTCTTAAACTCGTCCGCCACATAGTTGACGATGCGCTGATCCCAGTCATCGCCGCCCAGGAAGGTGTCGCCGCTGGTCGCCTTGACCTCAATGACGCCCTCCCCCACCTCCAGGATGGAGACATCAAACGTACCGCCGCCCAGGTCAAAGACCAGAATCGTCTCCACGCCTTTCTTATCCAGCCCGTAGGCCAGGGAGGCCGCCGTCGGCTCGTTGATGATGCGCAGGACTTCCAGACCGGCAATCTTCCCGGCGTCTTTCGTTGCCTGGCGCTGGCTATCGTTGAAGTAGGCCGGGACGGTGATGACGGCCTGGGTGACCGGTTCGCCCAGGTAGGCCTCCGCGTCCTGCTTCAGTTTGCGCAGAATCATCGCCGAGATTTCCTGCGGCGTGTAGTCCTTTCCGGTTTGCGGGATATAGACGCGCGCGTCCCCCTGGGAGCCGGCGATAATCTTATAGGGCAGGATGCGGCGGGCCTTCTCCACCTCAGGGTCGTCGTAGCGGCGCCCCATCAGCCGCTTGATGGAGAAGACGGTGTTCTCCGGGTTGACGATGGCCTGCCGACGGGCCGCCTGTCCCACCAGCCGCTCACCGGTCTTGGTGAACGCGACGACGGACGGACAGAGATTGCCTCCCTCGGCAGTGGGGATGACGACCGGCTCGCCGCCCATCAGAACTGCCACAACGGAGTTGGTCGTTCCCAGATCAATCCCGACAATTTTGCCCATACCAGAACCTCCAGATTGGTAAATTCGGAAATTGGGGATGGTCCTTTTCTAACCGAAAT
>DAOTWK010000041.1:0-2456 GCA_034435815.1 Anaerolineae bacterium
CTGTACTACTGGATTCTGGAGCCGGCCGCGCTCCTGATGGTTACCGGTCTGGGTTTTGCCATGCTGGGCTTCTCCCTGGACCGCATCTTCAATCCACGCCTGCGGGAGATGTAGCCATGCGTGAAGGGGAACCGGTTCTGCGAACAGAGGATCTGGTTTTGTATTTTGTCACCACCAAGGGAGTGGTGCAGGCGGTGGATAGGGTCAGTCTATCCATCCCTCACAATCAGGCCATAGTGGTCTTGGGGGAATCGGGATGTGGCAAAAGTTCGCTGGCGCGAGCCATTCTCCGCCTGTTGCCGAGAAATGTCCACCGATACTCGGGCAAAGTCTATCTGGACGGCCGGGATGTGATGGAACTGGATGAGGAAAACTTTGCCCGAGAGGTCCGGTGGGTGGGCATCTCTATGGTCCCCCAAGCCGCAATGAATGCTCTCAACCCGGTGCTGCGCGTGGGGGACCAGGTGGCGGAGCCCGCGATCCTGCACCTGGGCGTGAGCAAGGACGAAGCCTGGGAGATGGCCCGTAAGATGTTTGACTACGTAGGCGTGCCGGAGGGATTCCTCCAACGGTATCCCTTTGAACTCAGCGGGGGGATGCGGCAGCGAGTTGCCATCGCAATGGCCCTCATCACGATGCCCAGCCTGATTATCCTGGATGAGCCCACTTCCGCCCTGGACGTGTTGACCCAGGCCAGCATTATGAACACTCTTAAGCAGATCAAGCAGGAGATGCCCATCAGTTACATGCTGATCACGCACGACATCGCGACCTCTTCAGACCTGGTGGAGCATGTGGCGGTGATGTATGCCGGGCAGATTGTGGAAGTTTCCACAGCGGAGTTGTTCTTCAAACAGCCGCTTCATCCCTATTCCCGGAAACTACTGGCCGCGGTGCCGCGCCTCTACGAGAAGCAGGCCCTGGAGTTCATCCCGGGCAGGCCGCCGAGCCTGCTGAATCCCCCCACAGGCTGCCGCTTCGCCGACCGCTGCCCTTCCCGCTTTGAACGTTGCGACCAGGACCCGCCTACCCTGACGGTAGATGGTCATCTGGTCAAATGCTGGCTCTACGCGGGCTGAACGAATAACCGATTGATTCCCTGCATCCAGGTGGGAAAATGAACGACTACTGCCCTATTCCAGAAATTGTACCCGGAGTGCCGGAAGATATTCTCCTCTCTGTGCAGGACGTGCGGGTCTGGTTTGAGTTGCGCCGGTTCGGATTGGGCATTGCGGGCTACGTGCGCGCAGTGGACGGAGTGACCTTTGACCTTCGTCGGGGAGAGGCTATCGCCATCGTCGGAGAGAGTGGGTGCGGGAAATCCAGCCTGATGCGCACCATCCTGGGCCTCCACCGCCCGAGGGAAGGCCGCATTCTGTTTGACGGGCGGGACATCTCTCATTTCAGCCGGAAGGAGTTGTGCTGGTACCGCAACCGGGTGGGCTACGTCCAGCAAGACCCCTATGGAGCACTTCCGCCCTTTATGAATACGCAGACCTTGCTGGAAGAACCCCTTATCATCGCTCGGATGCGGGACCGCTGCCAGCGAATGGAGCGCATCCACAAAGCCCTGGAGGAGGTCAAGATGACCCCCGTGGAGGACTTTCTCAGCAAGTTCCCTCATCAGTTGAGCGGGGGACAGCAGCAGCGGGTGGTCATTGCACGGGCGATTCTGATGGACCCTCAGTTGCTGGTCGCCGATGAGCCCGTCTCTATGCTGGACGCATCGGTGCGGGTGGAGATTCTCACCCTGCTGCGGGAGTTGCAGGAACGCCACCGGCTCTCGGTGATGTACATCACCCACGACCTCTCCACCGTCCGCTACTTCTCCGAGCGCATTTTCGTGATGTACGCGGGCAAGATTGTGGAGAAGGGGCCGGTAGACGACCTGATTCAGAACCCCCGGCATCCCTATACCTGGGCGCTGCTGGCCGCGATTCCGGAACCCGACGCGGAGAACGCAAAGCGGTTCCGGCCGGTACCGCCTGGGGAGCCCCCCAGCCTGATTCATCCGCCGTCCGGATGCCGGTTCCATCCCCGCTGCGAGCGGATGATTGCCGGACTGTGCGACACCCAGGAACCGCCGGAATTTGAGGTCGGCCCGCAACATCAGGCCGCATGCTGGCTATACCAATGAATATCCCCTCTCCCTGGAGATTGATCGCTTTGGGCTTTGTCCTGGTAATGGCAGGATGGATACTTCCATTCCTGATGGTGATTCATGTGATTCCGTCCACCTTCTTCCTGAACTTCTTTGCGTATATCGCCTCAGTCCTGGGCCTCTTCCTGGGCATCTGGGGCGCGGCGCTCTATGCTCAGTCCAGGAGAAGAAAATAAAATAAGGCGGACCTTCAGGGGGTGGAGAATACAAAGAGGTTCTGCAAAGCAGAACCTCTTTGTACTTCTGCGCGGGGGAGGTGAGAATCGGGGGATTTTGCGGCGGCGGCCGAAGGCCG
>DAOTWK010000042.1:0-3302 GCA_034435815.1 Anaerolineae bacterium
GCGATGACCGTCGGCGTCAGCCTGAGCGCCATCGTCGTCTGGGCCGCCATCATCGGTGCCAGCCTGCCCCTGATCGCCCACCGTCTGCGGATTGATCCGGCCGTCGTCTCCGGCCCAGCCATGAGCACCCTGGTGGACGCCACCGGGCTGGTCATCTACTTCCTCATCGCCCGAGTCATTATGGGTCTATAGAAATGACCGAAGAAATGACCGAATGACAGAATGACGCAATGGTAGAAGCGACCTGGACCCTTGTCGCCAGCGAAAACGACCTGCAGGCCCTGATACAGGCCCTGCAGGCTCAGCCAGCCATCGCGGTGGATACCGAGTCCAACTCCCTCTACGTGTACCACGAACGGGTCTGCCTGATCCAGATTTCCGTCCCTGGTGCCGACTACATCGTGGACCCACTGGCTGGGCTGGACCTCTCCCCGCTGGGGGAGGTCTTCGCCGACCCTGGAGTCCAGAAAGTCTTCCACGCGGCGGAGCAGGACATCGCCGGCCTGAAGCGGGACTTCGGCTTCCAGTTCGCCAATCTGTTTGACACCATGCGGGCGGCCCGCATCCTGGGCTGGCCGCGCGCGGGGCTGGCCGACCTGCTGCGGGAATACTTCGGCGTCCACACCGACAAGCGCTACCAGCGGTACAACTGGGGACAGCGACCCTTGAGCCTGGACGCGCTCCAGTACGCGGCCTGGGATACCCGCTACCTGCTCCCCCTGCGGGACCGACAGATGCGGGAGTTGGAGCGGACGGGCCGGGTTCGGCAGGCCGCCGAGTCTTTCGCCCGGCTGGCCCAGACCCCACCTGCTGGCCCGCATTACGGCCCGGACGCGTTCTGGCGGGTGCGGGCCGTCCACTCGCTAAACGACCGGGAGCGGGCCGTCCTCTGGCAACTCTACCTCTGGCGGGATGAACTGGCCCGTTTGCAAGACCGCCCCCCTTTTCGGGTGATAAGCGACGAAATCCTGGTCCGCCTGGCGCGGGCCCACCCTCGCACCCTGGCCGAACTGGCCGCCCTGGGACGGTTCCCCCGGCACTGGCTCCGCCGGTACGGGCCGGCCATCCTGGAAGCCATCGCCCGAGGAGAAAGCGGGCTGGTCCCCGAGCCTCCCTGTGCGGCCTATTCGGACGATGAGCAGGAGCGATACCAGGCCCTGCGGGAATGGCGCCGGAGCATCGCCGAAGCACGCGGTGTGGCCCCGGATGTTATCCTACCCAACGCTGTCCTGCGGGCCCTGGCGGTGCGCAACCCGCAGACCCCCGAAGAACTGGCGGAAGTGGACGGCATAGGCCCCTGGGCCCGCGAAACCTGGGGCCCGGATATTCTGCGGGTCCTGCGGTCCTGCAGAGGAGGATGATGTTTTGGCGACTTCGTCGCCATAAGTGTTATCCTTATCCTTTCACAGATTGGGAGGTGAAACGATGCCGATAGCCAACCTGTGGCGAGAACTGCCCCCGGGGCCGGATGCCCCTCGGGTCATCTATGTGGTGGTGGAAATCCCCAAACGCTCCCGGAACAAATACGAATACGATGAACAGGGTGGCTTCATCAAGTTGGACCGGGTCCTCTACTCCTCTCTCCACTATCCGGGCGACTACGGCTTCATCCCCCGCACCCTCCATGAAGACGGTGACCCCCTGGATGTGCTGGTGATGACCAATGAGCCCACCTTCTCCGGCTGTGTCATTGAGGCCCGACCGCTGGGCATCTTCCACCTGCTGGACCGGGGCCGGATAGACGACAAGATTCTGGCCGTCCCCCACACCGACCCACTATTCAACGATTACCGCTCCCTGGACGATGTCCCTGCTCATTTTCTTGAGGAGGTGAGCCATTTCTTCAGCGTCTATAAAGACCTGGAACAGGCGGAGGTAAGGGCGCTGGGCTGGGAAGGGCTGGACCGGGCATATCAGGAGATAGAACGGGCCATCCAGATGTATGTGGAAACGCTACGCTCCAGACGATAGACAGCGGATGGTCGGTGGTCTGCATAACGTCATCCCAATTGGGGGACAGATAACACTAACCCCCCCGGTTTCCTTTCGCTATACTGGAAGACCGAAGGAGAGGAAACCGTGGGACGGATTCGGGTGCTGATCATTGACGACCACGATGCCGTTCGCCAGGCACTGGAGGCCCGCCTGCAATCTGCCGCAGGGGTGGAAATTGTCGGCTGCACCGGCTGCTGGCAGGAGGGGGTCCTTCTGGCCGTGGAGAAAGCCCCCGATGTAGTCATCCTGGAGACCAAACGCTCTGACGGGCAGGGGATAGCCGCTCTGCGTCGGCTGAAAGCCGAATGTCCCGGCGTCCAGACGGTGGTCCTCACATCCTACCCCGACCCGGAGGAACGGCGACAGGCTCTACAGGCTGGGGCCTCCCGCTACCTGCTGAAAGAGATTGACTCCTCTCAACTGGTTCGGGAAATCCACTCCCTTCTGCGCCCCCGGGCTGCAATATAGCCCCAGTCATTCCCCAAAGGCCGCGCGTTGGTCTAATGACATCTGTGCCGGGTACACTAAACCATAGCGTGGGGTGTTCGTAGTGAGGCACGAAACGCAGTGGAGTGCCGTTTTTGTGACAAAAAGGCGCTTCGCGGCCCTAAAACGCCACTCCGCCTTGCCGTGGCTGCTGACTATGAACGACTCCACGATTTTTGCTGCCCATCATGGTGACACCGCAGAACAGCGTGGAGTACTCGCCCCGGCCTAATGGAAGACGACCCTCACCCCACCCCCTGCCTCCTCCCCTCCCCCGTTCGCCTTCGGCGGCAGGAGAGGGAATGGGAAAATGGAGGATTTTGAGACGGGCGGCTTCGCCGCCTGCCCCAAAACCTCCTATTCACCCCCTTCCCCTCCCCGTTTGCGGGGAGGAGAAAGGGGATCGGGGGATAAAGAGAGGCAAAAGGTCCCAGCAAAAGCGGTGCCTCCGTTAGGGTTGACCACTGCATGGCTTCCTGCAGTGCTACCCTCATCATGCCAGACAAAAATAATGGTTCTCTGCGTTCTCTGCAGTTAAGAATAAAAAAAGCCGCCCGAACCGAACGGTTCAGGCGGCGATGCCGAAGGTGGGAGTTGAACCCACACGGCCGTACGGCCACTGCGCCCTGAACGCAGCGCGTCTGCCAGTTCCGCCACTTCGGCTAATGCGCTTATATTTTACCGCAAGCGCTCATTTTGTCAAGTGCCATTGGAAAGAGCCGTACATGTTCGCGAACCCGTTCTCGCAAAAGCACTCCGCTCTTGCGGCCTTGATCGCCGCAGCGTTCATCCTGGCATCCTGCCGAATACCGATGGAGGCC
>DAOTWK010000043.1:0-10433 GCA_034435815.1 Anaerolineae bacterium
AATCTCCAGAAAGGCCTCGCGCGGGCCGCCCTGGGGATGTACGGTTTTCTCTACAGGCCACGCAGCGGGCAAGGCAGAAATGGCGTGCTGTGGATTGAGGACAGCGCGGCGGACCCCAGCCAGAAGCGGGTCGCTGCCAGAAGAGGAGGATGAAATGAAAGTCGCCCCTCCGGAAAAGCGGACCTCCACCCGGAGGTACCGGAAGAAGCGCAGACTTTCTCCCTCGGGCAGGGCGGGATAGAAGATGAGCCGGGCCAGCCGAACGCCTCGGGCGGTACCGATTTCCTCCAGGGTAACCGGAGTTGAAAGAGGATGAATAGCCCGGGTCGTTGGAGCGTAGGCTGGGCCTGCCGGGTACCCCTCATCCCATACCACTCCGATGGGTTCCGGGGCGATGGCGAGGGGGGCGGGGAGTGGGATGATAGTCGTCTGGGCAGAGAGGATGCGGAGGGAGATGCTTGCGCCCGGCGGTATGGCAATCAGCGAGGAGGTGAAAGGAAGGCGCAGTGCGCCGGGCCGCTCGTCTATCTCGTAACCTTCGGCGACCAATTCCACAGACCCATCGGGGAGAGGACGAAAATCGGGCAGAGGAGGCGTCCATTCCACTATCAGGCTGTCTGGTGAACTCTCCGGCGGTAGGGGGGCCGCACCCACAGGGAGAAGACTGAGAAGCAGAAAGGCCAGCACAGGGAGCCTCCAGGCTCTCCGCGCTCCAGTACAGGCAACAGGCAACCTGAATTTATCGTTCATTTCTCTTCACCCCGGAGACACAGAAGGCGCGAGAGCACCCGCATCAGAACGCGTAAGAGCACGAAATCCGCGTCCCTCCGTGCACATCCGCGTTGATCTGCGTCCCTTCGTGCACATCCGCGTTGATCCGCGTCCCGCTTCGGGCAGGCCTGGCGGCCTGCGCTACGTTGACAAATGGAGAAGGGCCTGGGCGTTCCGATGCAATCGTTTCAGCCCGATTCGGGCGATGGGGCTACCCCCAAAACGCCGCCGGAATGACTCCTCATTCAGCGCCAGCAAGTCGGTCAACGACGGGGCGGCCCGGTCCGGGGAGGCCGGGAGAAATTCGGCGACGGCGGTCGGGCGGGCGAAGCGATTCCAGGGACAGACCTCCTGGCAGATGTCGCAGCCGTAGACCCAATCCCCCAGCCGGTCCCGCAGGTCGGGCGGGATGTCGCCCCGGAACTCAATGGTCAGGTAGGAGATGCAGCGGCGGGCGTCCAGCACGTACGGGGCAACCAGCGCGCCCGTCGGACAGGCGGCCAGGCAACGGGTGCAGGTGCCGCAGCGGGACGGCATCGGCGGCCCTGTGAAGGGGAGGTCTACGTCCACCAGTATCTCCCCCAGGAAGAGCCAAGAACCGAATTGGGGATGGATGAGACAGGTGTTCTTGCCGATAAAACCCAGCCCGGCCTGGGCCGCCAGGGCCCGCTCCAGGACGGGGCCGGTGTCTGCGTAGGCGCGATGGCGAGCCGTGCCGCCGGTCCGCTCCCGGACGAAGGCGGCCAGTTCCTCCAGGCGCGGGAGCATCCAATCGTGGTAGTCCACCCCCCAAGCGTAGCGGGAGATACGGCCAACGGGCCCGGCCTTCCCCGGTGGGGGCGGCGCGTCGCCGGAGTAGTAGTTGACGGCCACACAGACGACGGCCCGAACTCCCGGCAGGATGAGGGCCGGGTCCTCCCGCCGGGCGACCCGGTCCGGGCGGGACATATAGGCCATGTCGCCGTGGTAGTTCGCCGCCAGCCATTCCCGGTAGGCGCGGACGACCTCCGGAGGTGGGACGGGCGGGGCCACGCCCAGCAGGTCAAACCCCAGGCAGCGGGCCTGGGCCCGGAGTTCTTCAATAACCATAGGACACGGATCAACGCGGACAGGCGCGGATTTTCGCTATCCCAGTCCCCAGAGGGCAGTCACCAAGGCGATGAGGGCCAGGATGACGGTCCCATAGACAAGGGCCTTGCGCATGGTGGGCCCTTCGCCCGCGCAGACCGTCGCACAGCCGATGATGACTTTGGCCGGGGCAAACATCCCGCCGATGGCGCCGCCGGTCGTCTGGGCGGCCAGGGCCAGGATGGGGTTCAGCCCCGCCAGCGTCGCCACCTGCTGCTGGAATGCGCCGAAGATGACGTTGGAGTTGGTGTTGGAGCCGGTTATGAAGGCACCCAGGGCGCCGATGAAGGGGGAGGCCAGCAGAAACGCGGGCCCCATCACCCGGCTAACCCCTTCGGCCAGGTAGTAGGTCATCCCGGCGTGCTCCATGGTTACCGACATGCCGACCATGGTGGCGATGCCCAGGCTGGCGGGGAGAGCCCGCCGAACGACATCCCGCCCGATGCGGCGGAGGACCCCCGGTTTGTAGCGCCCCTGGCGGGCGTAGAGGGCGAAGGTCATCAGCGAGGCATAAATGAGAAGCGCCCCCGCGTGGCCGAATACAGGGATGCCCGTGGTGAATCCCGCCGGCGTCCGCCAGCCGCGCGCGGTGACCAGTTCGGGCACCGCCACGCGGAGGACCGTCTGCCCCAGGAAATCCTCCACCGGCGGCACCAGTTGGGCCAGGAGGACGATAGCGATCAGGATGCCGTAAGGAGCCAGCGCCATCTGGATTCTCATACTGCCGGGCGGATCCGGGTTAGAAGGGCCGGAGGAGGTGAAGAACCGCGCCCAAAGGACACTGACGCCGATGCCGACCAGTCCCGCACACATCCCGCCGATGGCCCACATTCGGGCCCGGACCACCAGGTACTGGGTTCCGGCCATTGCGGCCCCGATGAGGAGCAGGGGAGCCCATCCGTGACGGAGCGCGCGGGGGCCGCCTGCCGCCCAGAGGACTCCGGCGCCGCACAGGAAGCAGGCCAGTCCCAGGAGCAATGCCGATGGAGGGCCCAGTTCCTCACCGGGTCGGCCTGTGGCGGCCATCAGCGCGTAGAACGAAGAACCCAGGGAGCCGAAAGTGACCGACCAGGAATGGCCGATGGAGGGGATGACCACGGCGGGAATGGCCGGAAAACCCAGCCCCAGCAGGAGCGGGGCCAGTACGGCGACGGGGACGCCGAAACCGCCCACGCCCTGGAGGAACGCGCTGAAAGCCCAGCCCAGGATGAGCGCCTGGAGCGCCCGATCAGCCGTCAGGCGAGGAAGGCCCAGGCCGATGACGGCCACCGCCCCGGCCTCATCGGTCACCCGGTAGAAGAGCAGGGCGGGCCAGATGATGTAGAGGACGAAAAGGGAAAAGAACAGTCCCCGCACCTGGGCCCAGAGAAGGACGGAGGGACCAGCGCCGAAGCGCAGGGCCGCGACGGCGAGAGCCACCAGCCATCCCACCAGGCCGGCCCGTACCCCGCTCCAGCGCAACCCCACCATCAGTACCAGCACGGCAGCGATGGGAGCCAGGGAGAGCAGCCAGTCCAGCAGAAAAATCATCCCGTTTTCCTTATTTGCCCGGACGTGCCAGGCACTGGATCGCAACTTGACCGATCATACACGTCCATCGGCGGCCGGTTGGCCCTCCCCCACCCCCTGCTCCTGGCTGCAAAGAAGTGCCTGGGCACGTTATTGCTTTACAGGGCGTTATCCAGCACCATCATCACCAGGAAGCCAACGATCACCCCCCACGTCCCCTCCATCTCAAATCCCCGGCTGTGCGTTTCGGGGATGATTTCGTCGGAGACGACGTAGAGCATCGCGCCGGCCGCGAAGGCCAGCCCCCACGGGAGAAGGGCGCTCATCCAGGTGACGGCCAGGACGCCCAGGAGGCCGGCAATCGGCTCCGCCATCCCGGAGCCAAGGGCGTAGAGAAGCGCACGGCCGCGCGGCCATCGTTCCCGCACCAGCGGCAGCGCGACGGCCAGACCTTCGGGCATGTTCTGTAGCCCGATGGCGACCATCAACGCCAGTGCCTCAGAGAGGTGGCCTGAGCCGAACCCCACGCCCACGGCCAGCCCCTCGGGGAAATTGTGCAGGGTGATGGCGATGATAAGCAGCCAGACCCGGCGCAGATGGGAGGCCGGCCCCTCGGCCCCTTTGATGAAGTGGGTATGAGGCAGGGCATGGTCCAGCAAGGCCAGGAAGAGAGCGCCGATCAGGATGCCGCCCACCGCTGGCCCGATTCCTCCCAGTTCTATCGCCGGGACGATGAGGCTGAAAGCCGTTGCGGCCAGCATGACCCCGGCGGCGAAGCCTAGCAGTGCGTCCAGCACCCGCTCCGAGACCCGCCAGGTGAACAGGACCGGCAACGCACCGACTCCGGTGGCGAAGCCGGTCACCACGGTCCCCACGATTCCCATCAGGATGAGATTGTCACCGAATAGTTGTCCGAAGAGTTGCTCCATAGCGGGGACAAGTATGGCAGAGGATGCCAATTCTGTCAAGGGAAGGACGACTCAGGGCTGGCGCTCCAGCAAGGCCATGCTACAATATTCGTATGCCGGATTACCTGACCCTTTCATTGCAGGCGTACTGGTTCGCTCCCCCGGTCGCCCTGTGGCGAGCCGTGGAACTGCGCACTGCGGCGCAGGAATCATACCCCCGCCCCCTGCTGGACCTGGGCTGCGGTGATGGCCTCATCGCCGGTATTCTCTTCGGGCCCGGCAGCGTGGACGCGGGCATAGACCCCTGGGCGGAGCAGGTGCGGAAGGCTGCCCGCTCCGGCATCTACCGCTGGGTCCAGCGGGCCGACGGTCACCGCCTCCCGTATCGGGACGGCGCTTTTGCCACCGTTTTCAGCAACTCCGTCCTGGAGCACATCCCCGACGTGGCCCCGGTGGTCGCCGAGGCGGGGCGGGTTCTGCGGCCCGGCGGCCGGTTCATCTTCACCGTCCCCTCCGACGCCTTCCCCCAACTGCTCTACTTCTACCAGTCCCGCCGGGCGGCGGGAAACGAGGCCAGCGCCCGGGCCTACGCAGCCGAAGTGGATGCCCGCCTGGCCCACTACCACTACCATTCCCCGTCCGAATGGGCCGAACTTCTGGCGCGGGGCGGGATGACGGTGGAGAAAACCCGCTACTACGTCCCTCAGGCCGTGGAGCATCTCTGGGACCTGATGAACGAGCGCTTCGGCATCGGACGGCGGTCTCTCTGGGGATTGCTGGTCTCCCCCCGCCTGCGGAGCCTGCCCTACCAGCGATGGCTGGCCCAGTGGGTGGTCCGCCACTTCTCCCGCGCCTGGAGAGACCTCTATGAAATGGACGTCCCCGAAGGTGAGAGGGGGGGCGGGCTGCTGGTGGTGGCCCGGAGAGAGAGATGAAGGAAATCCGCACCGACCTCCCGGCCCGGGAATGGGATGACTTCGTCGCCGCTCATCCTCGCGCCCACATCCTTCAGACGGCGGAGTGGGGCGAGTTAAAGGCGGCGTTTGGCTGGGCTCCCCAGCGGGTGGCAGTTCTGGAGGACGGTGTTCCCTGCGCCGGCGCGCTGGTCCTCTACCGGTCGCTGCCGCTGAGACTGGGGGCGCTGGCCTACGTGCCGCGCGGCCCGCTGGTGGACTGGGAACGACCGGGTGAGGTAGCGGAACCGCTGGAGGCCCTGGCGGAGATGGCCCGGGCCCGTCGGGCGATTGCCCTCATCATAGAGCCCGACCTCCCCGAAGAGCCTCGCTGGCGGGAACTTCTCACCGCGCTGGGATTCCGACCGTCGCCCCTGGGGAGCATCCAGCCCCGGCGGACGCTGGTGGTGGACATCGGTCGAGACGAGGCAGACATCCTGGCCGCGATGAAGCCCAAAACCCGCTACAACATCCGGCTGGCCCAGCGGAAGGGGGTGACAATCTGGGAGGGAACGGAGTCCGACTTCCCAGCGTTTCACCGTCTGATGGCGGAGACGGCGGCGCGGGACCGCTTCGGTATTCACGCGCCGGCCTACTACGAACGGGCCTATCACCTCTTCGTCCTTCGGGACCGGGCACGGTTGCTGATGGCAGGGGTAGAGGGAGAGCCGGTGGCCGCACTGATGGTCTTCGCCCTGGGGCGGCGTGCCTGGTACTTCTACGGCGCCTCGGGCGATGCCCATCGGGAAAAGATGCCCACATACCGGCTCCAGTGGGAGGCCATGCGCTGGGCCCGCTCCCGGGGCTGTACCGAATACGACCTCTGGGGAGTGCCAGACGAGGACGAAGAGCGCCTGGAGGCGGAATTCACCCGCCGTCAGGACGGTCTGTGGGGGGTGTACCGCTTCAAGCGAGGGTTCGGAGGGCGGTTGGTCCGTATGGTGGGCGCGTGGGAACGACCGCTGCGCCCGGCCCTCTACCGGTTGTACACTGCCATTGCCGCGCGCTGGCGGGGCTTCTGAGCAGTTGCCCTCTCCGCTTTCCAATGGTATAATGAAGCCAAATGGAACCATCAGATACCCTTCGGGCCGACGACGCCCAGAACCGCAGGGAGCGGGTTCCATCCTGGTGGGCGTTCTTACAGGGGCCGCGCGGCCGTCTTCTGATGGGACGGCTCACGGCTCACCTCAGCGTCCTCCTGGCCGCCCTGCTCATCCTGACGGTGGGGCGGGTCCGTCCCCCCACTCAGGCCCTGGGCGGCCCCGCTCCAGAAATACTGCCCCCTCAGCCCCTGCCGACGGAGCCGCTGGCCCGCGTCTGGGCACCCACGCCGGTCCCGCCGCTATTCCGCGCGATTCTCCCTCATACCATCATCCCGGACCGTCCGCGCGCCGCCGTCATCACCTATACCGTCCAGCGCGACGATTCCCTCTCCTCCATCGCCGCCCAGTTCGGCATCACCATCTGGACCCTCATCTGGTCCAACCGCGAGGCGGTCTGGGACGCGCCCTGGCTTATCCAGCCGGGCCTCACCCTCTACATCCCGCCAGTAGACGGCGTCTACCACACCGTCGCTGCTGGCGAGACGGTGGAATCCATCGCAGCCAAATATCGGGTGGACCCATCGGCCCTCTACAACGAATGGAATGACCTGAAAGAGGGCCAGCCGCTGACCGAGGGCCAGCAACTCATGGTCGTCGGCGGGAAGGATAAGTACATAGAACTGAACCCGCCGCCGCCCAAGCCCGTCCCCGGCGCGGCCCGGCGGAGTTCCGGCATCTGCCAGGGCGTCTCCTTCACCGGCCCGGGTGCCAATGGTTGGTTCGTCTCCCCCACCGGCAGCGGACGGGTCTCCGGCTGGTACTTCCACGATCGGCGCAACCCGGGCCACATCGGCCTGGACCTGGCTTGCCGCCAGGGCGACCCGATCTACGCCTCAGATAACGGCGTGGTCACCATTGCCGGGTGGAACGGCGGGTACGGCATCCTGGTGGAACTGGCGCACGGCAACGGCTACACCACCCGCTACGCTCACCTGAGCGAACTGGCCGTCGGCTGCGGACAGTCGGTCTATCAGGGACAAATCATTGGGTACTGCGGGAGCACCGGCTGGTCCAGCGGCCCCCACCTCCACTTTGAAATTCGCTTCGGCGGCGTCCCCCAGAACCCGCAGTCCTACCTGCCCTGATTCTCCTGATCGTCTATGCTGCCTGTTCTCGTGTCCCTGGACCTGGAGACGACGGGCACCGACCCGGCGCGCGATACCATCATAGAGATTGGCGCCGTCAAATTTCGTGGCGAGGAGGTGCTGGACCGATTCAGCACCCTGGTCAACCCGGCCCGTCCCATCCCTCACGAAATCACCGTCCTCACGGGCATCCGAAACGAGGACGTGGCCGACGCGCCGCGCCTGGCCTCCGTCCTCCCCCGCCTGGCGGCCTTCGTGGGCGACCGGACGTTGATCGGGCACAGCGTGGATTTTGACCTGGCCTTTCTCCGCCGCCACGGCGTCCTCCAGACCAACCGGTACCTGGACACTTTCAAACTGGCCTCCTTTCTGGCCCCCGACGCCCGGCGGTACAGTCTGGGCGAACTGGCGCGCCTCCTGGGCTTTCCTCCGCCCGTCTCCCACCGCGCGCTGGACGACGCCCTGACCGTCCAGCAACTCTTTCTGACCCTCTTTGACCGGGCCTGTGCCCTGCCCCCCTCCTTGCTGGAGGAACTGATTCGCCTGGGCGAGCGGGTGGACTGGCCCCCCACCGAATTCTTCCGCCTGGTCCTACGGCGGGTCTCCCAGGGCGTCTTCACCGGCGCCATCGGCGCACAACTGGCGGCCAAGCGCGGCCGCCCGGAGAGCGCGCCGCTCTTCACCGTCGCCCCCGAGGCGGGGCCGCTGGAGCCTGCCCCCCAGCGCACGCCCATCGACCCGGACGGGCTGGCATCCCTCCTCCAGGAAGATGGCCTCTTCGCCCGCCGTTTCCCCGGCTACGAGCACCGCCCCCAGCAGGTGGAGATGCTCCGGGCCGTGGCGCGGGCCTTCAACGAAGGGCGCCAACTCATTGTGGAGGCCCCCACCGGCGTCGGCAAGTCTATGGCCTACCTGATCCCCGCCCTCCACTGGGCCGTTCAGAACTCCGAACGGGTGGTCATCTCCACCAACACCATCAACCTCCAGGAGCAACTCTACCGCAAAGACTTGCCCGACCTGGCGCGCGTGCTGGGCATAGACTTCCGCGCGGCAGTGCTGAAGGGCCGATCCCACTACCTCTGCCCGGCCCGCCTGGCGGCGCTCCGGCAGGTCGGCCCCTCATCCCTGGAGGAAATGGACGTCCTGGCCCGGGTGCTGATCTGGCTTCCCCACACCATAGACGGCGACGGTGATAGCCTCTTCCTTCCCACTCCCACCGAACGGGCGGTCTGGCAGAACCTCTCGGCGGAGTTTGACGGCTGCGACCCGGAGCGATGCCGCTTCTTCTACCGGCGGGACTGTTTCTTCTACCGCGCGCGGGAGGCGGCGGAGGCGGCCCATCTGATCATCGTCAACCATGCCCTCCTGCTGGCGGACGTCGCGGTGGGGAGCCGGGCCATCCCCGAATACCGCCATCTGATTGTGGATGAGGCCCATCACCTGGAAGCGGCGACGACCAGCGGCCTCTCCTTTTCCACCGACCGCAAGACCCTTCGGCGCCTGCTGGAAGAGGTGGGCCATCCCCGCGAGGGCGCCGCCCAGCCCCTCTCGGGCCTCCTGGGCGAGGTCGTCTCCCGCTGCCGCGCTGCCCGTCTGGACCCGGCCGTCCTCCGGAAAATAGAAGATTTTGCCCGACAGGTCGCCCATGCGGTGATGCGGGCCATCTACGCCACCGACGCCTTCTTTGACCAGTTGGAGCAGTTCATGGAAGAGGTGCGAGAGGAAGAGGGCGAGAGCAACTATGCCCGCACCCTGCGCATCACCCCCGCCCAGCGGGCCCAACCCGGCTGGAGCACCGTGGAAATGGCCTGGGACGATGCCGCCGTCCCCCTGAAGGCGGTCAGCGACGGCCTTCAGCAACTGGCTGGCGCGCTGGAAGACCTCTCCAGCCTGGGCCTGAAGAACACGGACGACCTCTATACCTCCCTGACGGGTCTATCCCGGACGCTGGGTGAGATTCACGCCCGGATGAGCGGCTTCATAGGCAAGCCCGACCCCCAGACCATCTACTGGGCCGAAGTCGGCCCCGGGCAGATTCCCGTCTCCGTCCACGCCGCGCCCCTCCACGTGGGCCCCCTCCTGCGGGAGCACATTTTCAACAAAAAAGAGACGGTTATCCTGACCTCCGCCACCCTGCGTGCGGGCGGCAGTTTTGACTTTTTGCGGGAGCGGCTCCACGCCTGGGACGCCGAGGAACTGGCCGTAGACTCTCCCTTTGACTATGCCTCCTCCACCCTGGTCTACCTGGTGGAGGACATTCCGGAGCCGGGTCAGCCGGGCTACCAACGGGCGGTGGAGCAGAGTATGGTGGCCCTCTTCCGGGCCACTGAGGGACGGGCGCTGGCGCTTTTCACCTCTCACAGTCAGTTGCGGGCGACGGCCCGGGCCATCACCGCCCCGCTGGCCCAATCCAATATCGTCGTCTTTGCCCAGGGGCAGGGCCTTTCTCGCACCCAGTTGCTGGAGAGTTTCCGGACGACCGAACGGGCCGTCCTCCTGGGCACCCGCAGTTTCTGGGAAGGGATAGATGTCCCGGGTGAGGCGCTTAGTTGCCTGGCGATTGCCAAACTCCCGTTCAACGTCCCCAGCGACCCCATCTTCGCGGCCCGCTCGGAGACCTTTGACGAACCTTTCACCCAATACGCGGTCCCGGAGGCCATCCTGAGTTTCCTGCAGGGCTTTGGGCGGCTGATTCGCACCCGCACCGATCGCGGGGTCGTGGCCATCTTTGACCGTCGCCTGCTGACCCGCTCTTACGGCCGCCTGTTCCTGGCCTCCCTCCCCGGCCCGACGGTCCGTCGGGGCCCGCTGGCCCGTCTCCCCTCCGCCGCCGCTGAGTGGCTCAGGAAGTGAGACTCACACAAAGACACAAAGACACAAAGACACAAAGGGCACAGAGGTTTCTTCTCTCTGTGTGCGAGCCGATCCCGACGCACACGATGGCACCGAAAAAGGGAAAAGACAAAACCATCCGCG
>DAOTWK010000044.1:0-2571 GCA_034435815.1 Anaerolineae bacterium
GGTCGGCAAGACCGTCCACCGCAAAATCTTGTCACCCTTGACGCCCTTCCGATCTCTGATATAATTTGAGTACTCTTTCAATTGAACACTTATGCAAATGATAACGGAAAACTGTCCAAGGGGAAAAACAGAGATCCCAATTGATAGCCCCACCGTTCAGGCGATGGCCCGGACCTTTCGGGCACTGGCCCACCCCACGCGCGTGCGCATTCTGGCCGTTCTGACCCAGGAGGAACAGTGCGTGGGAGCACTGGCATCCCGGCTGGGCATGAGTGTGTCAGCCGTCTCCCACCAGTTGCATTACCTCTTACAGATGCGGCTGGTCCGCCGAAGACGAGAGGGCAAGCGGGCCCTCTACGCGCTGGACGACGACCACATCCGCGACCTTTTTCGCGACGTACTGGAACACGTTTTGGAGAGAAAGGATGAGCCCGGAGAGTAATCCGAAGATATTTCTGCTCCGAGTGGAGGGGATGGACTGTGCCGATTGTGCCCTCCATCTGGAAAAAGCCGCCTCCGGCGTGCCGGGAGTGCGCCGAGCGGAGGTCTTCTTCGCCACCGGACGGATGCGTCTGATAGCCGAAGGGGACGGGGTAATTCCGCAGGTGCAGGCGGTAGCGCAAGGGATGGGCTATCGGGTCCTCCCGGTCGCTCCGACGGCCGAGGGGAACGGCTTGAGAGACTGGTTGCGCCGCTACCCGCATGCACTACCCACAGCGCTATCGGGCCTTCTGCTGGCGATGGCCCTGGTAGCCCACCTGCTGGCCGGCCCCGCCCCGCTGCGGGACGGCCTGCTGATTGCTGCTGTCATGGTCGGCGGGTACCCCGTCGTACGGGCCGGCTGGGCCGCCCTGCGCACCACCCGCCGCCCCGATATGAACGTTCTGATGACCGTTGCGATCCTCGGCGCGCTGGCGATTGGCGAGTACGCCGAAGCGGCCGTGGTCGTCTTCCTGTTTTCGGTGGGGGAACTGCTGGAAGCGCTGACGATGGACCGGGCCCGGAGTGCCGTCCGCGCACTGATGGCGCTGCGCCCCCCAGAAGCCACCCGCTGGACACCAGAGGGGGAAGAACGAGTGCCGGTGGAGGCGCTGGCCGTAGGAGACCGGGTTCTCATCCGCCCCGGCGAGCGCATCCCTGCCGACGGACGGGTTCGGGAGGGCCGCTCAGCGGTGGACCAATCCCCCATCACCGGTGAGAGTATGCCGGTGGAGAAGGAGCCGGGGGATGAGGTCTTCGCCGGGACTATCAACGGCACCGGTGCGCTGATGGTAGAAGTGACCCGAGCGGCATCCGATAGCACGCTGGCGCGGATGGTCCACCTCGTGGAAGAAGCACAGGAGCAACGGGCCCCCAGCCAGCGACTGGTGGACCGTTTCGCCACTATCTACACGCCTGCAGTGGTGGTGGGCGCGCTGCTGGTGGCAACGGTTCCGCCCATCATCGGCTTGGGCCCGTTCCCAGAATGGATCTACCGCGCACTGGTGCTGCTGGTCATCGCCTGTCCGTGCGCGCTGGTCCTCTCCACGCCCGTCGCCGTGGTCAGCGGGCTGACGGCGGCGGCCCGCGCCGGCATCCTGATCAAGGGCGGTGTCCACCTGGAGGAACTGGCCCGCCTGCGCGCCGTCGCCTTTGATAAGACCGGGACTTTGACGCTGGGGGAGCCCCGACTGGTGGGCGGGGAGTGCGCCAATCACCTGGCGGACCGGAGTCCGCAGGAGTGTCCGGATTGTCTGGACCTGCTGGCGAAGGCGGCGGCGGTGGAGGCCCGCTCCGGGCATCCCCTGGCCCGGGCGGTGGTGCACGCGGCGCAGGAACTGGGCGTCGCCGACCGGTACGGCCTTGCGGAAGCGGTGGAGAGCGCACCCGGGCGCGGGGTGCAGGGACGGGTGGCCGGCCACGCGGTCAAAGTGGGCAGTCACGCCTACGTCCACGGGGAGCGGGAGGAGGAAGACCCCTTCTGTCGGCGGGTGGACGCCGTCGCAGCGCGGGGGCGGACGGCGGTGATGGTGGAGGACGTCTGCTGCGGCAATCGGGCCTACGGAGTGGTGGCGGATACCCTGCGCCCGGAAGCCGCCGCCGTCATCCGTGCGCTGAAGGGGATGGGTATCCGCAGGACGGTGATGCTGACGGGCGACCGCGCAGCAGTGGCGGAGCGGGTGGCCTGTGCGGCCGGGGTGGATGAATTTCGGGCAGAGTTGCTCCCGGCGCAGAAGGTGGAGGCGGTAGAGGAATTGCTCCTCCGCTATGGGACGGTCGCTATGGTGGGCGACGGGGTGAACGACGCCCCGGCGCTGGCTCGGGCCAGTGTGGGCATCGCTATGGGCGCCGTGGGCTCCGATATCGCGCTGGAGACCGCCGATGTGGCGCTGATGGGGGACGACCTCTGGGGGGTGCCACGCGCGGTCTGGCTGGGCCGCCGGACCGTCTCCGTCATCCGCCAGAACGTGGTCTTCTCCCTGGCAGCCAAAGCGGCCTTCCTGGCCCTGGCCGTGGCCGGCCTGGCAACGCTCTGGATGGCCGTCTTCGCCGATGTGGGGGTTTCGTTGCTGGTGATTCTGAACGGGATGC
>DAOTWK010000045.1:0-9359 GCA_034435815.1 Anaerolineae bacterium
TGGAGGCCGCCCAGGCCGCGCTGGACCGCCTGCTGGCCGGCCCCACGGCCGAAGAGGTCGCGCTGGCCCAGGCCCAACTTCGCCAGGCCCAGGCCGCCCAAGCGCTGGTGGAGGCCCAGGGAAGCCAGCTGACCCTCACCGCCCCCATCACCGGCACCGTCTCCACCCGCAGCGCTCAGACCGGGGAGACGGCGGCGCCGGGCGTGCCCATCCTCACCCTCATCACCCTGGACCCGGTCACGCTGGTCCTCTACATCCCTGAGAACCGCATCGGCGAAGTGCAGATCGGGCAGACGGTGGAGGTGACGGTGGACTCCTTCCCCGGCCGGGTCTTTACCGGCACCGTGGCGACCATCGGGACGAAGGCCGAGTTCACCCCCCGCAACGTCCAAACGCGCGAGGAGCGGGTCAACCTGGTCTTCGCCGTCAAAGTGGTCATCCCCAACCCCGACCGGGCCCTCAAGCCCGGCATGCCTGCCGATGCGGTCCTGCGGTAGTCAAGACCGAACCGGTCTTGTTCAGCGTGGAAGGCAACATGCTCTGCAAAGTCCATGTGAAGTCTCTGTTGATGATTCTGGTCATAGAAGCCATGCTCCTGGCCGCGTGCGCGCGACCGGTCTCCGGGCCCCGTCCCGTCACACCGCTCAGCCCTGGATTGCCGCCGTATCAAGACCCCGGTCAGCCCGTTGAGGCCCGCGTCGCGGACCTGCTCTCCCGGATGACGCTGGACGAGAAAATCGGGCAGATGACGCTGGCGGAGCGGTCGGCCATTTCCGACCTCCGGGACATCGCCACTTACGGCCTGGGGGGCATTTTGAGCGGCGGCGGCTCCGCTCCCACGCCGAACACCCCATCGGCCTGGGCGGATATGGTGGACGGTTTTCAGCGAGCCGCGCTGAGCAGCCGACTCGGTATCCCCATCATCTATGGTGTGGACGCGGTGCACGGGCACAACAATGTGGTGGGGGCGACCATCTTCCCCCATAACATTGGCCTGGGCGCAACCCGGAACCCGGCACTGGTTCAGAGAGTTGCTCAGGTGACTGCCGAAGAGGTATACGCGACCGGCATCCGCTGGACGTTCTCCCCCTGCCTGTGCGTCGGGCGGGACGAGCGCTGGGGCCGTACCTACGAGTGCTTCGGCGAAGACCCTGAGGTGGTTTCCATGATGGCGGGGCCGGCCGTCCGGGGCTACCAGGGCACAGACCTGAGTGCCCCCAACGCGATCCTGGCAACAGCCAAACACTGGGTGGCAGATGGTGGCACCCGGGGCGGCGTTGATCAGGGTGATGCCGTTCTCAGCGAGGAGGAACTGCGGCGCATCCATATCCCCCCGTACGTAGAAGCCATCCGGGCCAATGTCGGTTCTATTATGGCGTCCTTCAGCAGTTGGAATGGCACCAAGATGCATGGGAACCCCTACCTGCTCACCACTGTCCTGAAAGAGGAATTGGGTTTCAGGGGTTTCCTCGTCTCTGACTGGGGAGCGATTGACCAGTTGCCGGGCGATTACGCCAGCGACGTGCGCACGGCCATCAACGCGGGGATAGATATGGTGATGGTGCCGTATGACTACAAACGGTTTATCCAGACCCTCAAGACCGAAGTCCAGGCCGGGCGGATCAGCCAGGAGCGCATTGATGACGCCGTGTCCCGTATCCTGACCCAGAAATTTGCGCTGGGGCTGTTTGAACATCCCTTTGCCGACCGCTCCGGTATCCGCAACATCGGCTCCCAGACCCATCGGGAAGTCGCCCGCCAGGCGGTGCGGGAATCGCTGGTGCTGCTCAAGAACGAGGGCAATGTTTTGCCCATCTCTTCTGGCGTGAAGAACATCTTGATCGCCGGGAGCAACGGCAACGACATCGGCAACCAGTGTGGCGGATGGACGATTACCTGGCAGGGGGATAGCGGGGACATCACGCCGGGGACAACCATCTACCAGGGCATCAGAGACCTGGCTCCTCCGGGTACGGAGGTGACTTATGTCCGCCAGCCCACTTCCCTCAGCGGATATGACCTGGGTATTGTAGTTATCGGTGAGCGCCCCTACGCTGAGGGGCAGGGGGATGATACTGACCTGGAAATCTCCCCGGAGGATGCCGCTACCGTGCAACAAGTCTGTGATGCAATGCCCTGCGTAGTCATTCTGATTTCGGGGCGTCCGATGGTCATCAATGATCAGATGGCTCAAGCCGACGCCTTCATTGCGGCATGGCTTCCGGGCACGGAGGGGGCTGGCGTAGCGGAAGTGCTCTTTGGGCTCTATGATTTTACCGGCAAACTCCCGGTATCCTGGCCCAGGAGTGTTGACCAGTTGCCTATTAATGTAGGCGACGCGGTGTATGATCCGTTGTTCCCCTACGGGTTTGGCCTCTCATACGCCTCGTCGTCCATAAGCCAGTGAATCCCATTAGGGAGGATTCTTGGGGGGCGGCGGCCCTTGGGGCCGCCGCCCCCCCAAAACCCCCGATTTCTTCTCCTGCAGGGCTCAACGGCTACAGCACGATCAAATCTCGCGGAAACGTGGTGAGGGTTTCGGTCCCTTCGGGGGTAACCAGCATATCATCCTCAATCCGCACGCCTCCCACGCCGGGCAGGTAGATTCCGGGCTCCACAGTGAAGGTCATCCCGGCCCGCAGGGGATGTCGGTTCCCCTCCACGATGTAGGGCGGTTCGTGGACTTCCAGTCCCAGGCCATGGCCGGTGCGGTGGATAAAGAAATCCCCGTACCCGGCCTCCCGAATGACGGTCCGGGCGGCCCGGTCCACATCCTGGGCGGCCTGTCCGGGTCGGATGGCGGCCCGCCCGGCCTCATTGGCCCGACGCACCACCTCATAGACGCGCAGCGTCTCCTCGGGTAGCCCTCCCAGAGCGACAGTGCGGGTGATGTCGGATGCGTACCCCCCTACTATCGCCCCGCAGTCTATGATGACGGTTTCGCCGTGCCGGATGGGGCGGTCGGTGGGGAGCGCGTGGGGGGATGCGGCGTTGGGGCCGGCGACGACGATGGGCTCAAAGGGCATCCCCTCGCTTCCACCGCGCAGGATTTCCACCATCAGCCGTCCCGCTACCTCCCGTTCGGTCATCCCTGGGCGGATTTGGGCCAGGACGGCCCGCAGAGCGGCCTCCACGATGGCCACTGCTCGCCGCATCTGGGCGACCTCCCCGGCGTCTTTGGTGATGCGCAGCGTCTCCATTACATCGTCCGCAGGGACCAGTTGGCAATCGGGAGCATACCGCTCCAGCAGACGGGCCTCCATCACCCGCATACGCAACTCTTCCACACCGATGCGCGCCTGGGCCAGTTCCAGCGCCGCGCAGGCCTGCTGGAAGGCGGCTGCCGGGCCCCGCTCGTCGGTGTACGAGTAGGTCTGGAGCGCCCCGCCCAGCGAGGCAACTTTGGGCTCTTCCAGCGCCGGGAGGATGATGGCTGGCGAGGCGTCCACCGGGAAGAGGGCCACAATGGGGCGTTCACTGAGGTGGAAGGAGAGGCCAGTCAGGTAGAAGAGGTTAGCCCCTGGCACCAGGGCCAGGCAATCCAGCCCCTTCTGCCCCATGCGCTGTTGCAGGCGGATGATTCGGGTGAACCGGGAATCTTCACTCATTCTTCTGCAAACCTGCATGAGTTTTGCGGCGGTGGCTTGCGGCCGCCGCCGCAAAACCTCGCCGCCCCTGACGTCCTTTGCGTCTCCTGCGGGCAAAAGGAATCCCGGCTATGGCGTGGGCGAGGGCTCCGGAGTCGGTGTCTCCGTCGGCGGAGGTGGTGTGGGCGGCAGTGTTGCCGTCGGTGTCTCCGTTGGCGATGGCACCGGCGTTGGCGTGTTCGTCGGCGAGGGCACCGGGGTCCCCGTGGGTGTTGGCGTCCCAGTGGGCGTCGGCGTTTCGGTGGGGGACACCACCGTCGGGGTGGGGGTCGGTGTGGGCGGCGCGGCCACGATGCAGCGCACGCGCGCCTCATAGGTCCGCCCCAGCCGGTCCCACGCCGTCACCCGCAGGGTGTAGACGCCCGGCGCCAGCAGCGATGTATCCCAGACCGTAATCTGCCCGTCCCGTACCGGGGCCAGGTGCGGGCCGCTCACCCATCCCCAGCCAAGGGGATTCTCCCCCAGGCCGTACTCCACATTGTAGTGGTCAAAGTTGGGGACGCTCACCGTCCCCATCACCGCCACAACGCCGGAAACAGTGGCATCCGGGGAGGGAAAGGAGACGTAGATTTCAGGCTGGCCCGTTTCGGGAAGACAGGTCCCCAGAGGGGCCAGCGGCAATCCGCCCCAGTCCTGAGTCTGCGCCCACTCCCAGCCCTGGGGGTCGGGGATGACGACCATCACCTGCCCGTTGCACCACTGGTACCAGTCGTGCTCCGGCCCCAGGGGCGGCTGGTCGGCGGCGAAAATCTCCATCCGGCGCCGGGGGCAGTACGGGCTGGGCTGAGCACCGGAGTCGGCGCAGATTTCCATCTCCACGATTCCCGGAGGGCGGACGAAGTCCCGCACCGGTTTCCCCTTCAGCGCGGCTTCCATAAAATCGTGCCAGATGGGGGCAGCGCCCATAGAGCCGGCCACCCGGTCCATCTCGCTGTTGTCGGCGTTCCCCACCCAGACCCCTACGACCAGGTCCGGCGTATACCCGACGGTCCAGGCATCCCGGTAGTCGTTGGTGGTGCCGGTTTTGGCTGCCGCCGGGCGGGAGAGTTCCAGCCAGTTAGGGCAGCCGAAAGCCGGGCAGCGGGCCTGCCGGTCGGAGAGGATGGATGTAATCAGATACGCGTGTTCGGGCCGGATGACCTGCTCGCCAGCAGAGGGGCGGCGGTTATCCAGGAGGATATTCCCCTGGTTGTCCTCAATGTAGAGGATGGGCGTGGGCGGCACCCGGACGCCGCCGTTGGCGAAGACGGCGTAGGCGCCCGTCAGTTCCAGGAGGGGCACCTCACCGCCGCCCAGAGTCAGGCTGAGGCCGTAATCTTCCCGCGTAAGGGTGGTGATGCCCAGCCGGACGGCCATCTCCTTGAGGGCCGGGATACCGATGAACTGGAGGGTCTTGACGGCGGGGATGTTATAGGAGTTGGCCAGCGCGCTGCGCACCAAGACCGGTCCGTGAAACCGCCCGTCGTAGTTGCGGGGGACGTAGGGCGGGTTGACGCCGTCCGGGAAGGCGGTCTGCAGGTCCCAGATGAGAGTGGCAGGGGTCCAGCCCCGCTCAAAGGCGGCGACGTAGGTGAGGGGTTTTATGGCAGAGCCGGGCTGACGGGGAGCGACGGCCATGTTGACCTGGCCGTCAATCTCTTCGTTATAGAAATCGGCGCTGCCGACCATTGCCAGGACATAGCCGGTGGACGGCTCTATCGCCACCAGTGCGCCGTTGGAGGCCTGATGGTCGGCCAGAGCGGCGACGCGCTGGGCCACAATCTGTTCCGCCAGCGACTGGAGGCCTGGGTCCAGGGTCGTGTAGATGCGCAGACCGCTGCCCCGGTAGAGGACCTCCGGCCCGTACATCTTCTCCACCAGTTGCCGGATGTACATCACGAAGTGGGGGGCCGGGATGCGGTCCTGGGGGACGAAGGGCCGGAACGGATAGGCGGCCATTTCGGCAGCGGCGGCGTCCGCCTGGGCCTGGGTAATGTAGCCCTCTTTGACCATCAGACGTAGGACGTCCTTCTGGCGGGCCAGCGCGCGCTCCCGTCCCCCAGCGAAGACGTCGTAGGTGGCGGGGGATTGGGGAAGACCCGCCAGGAAGGAGGCCTGGGCCAGGCTGAGTTCAGCCGCAGAGACGTTGAAGTAGGTCTCGGCAGCGGCCTCTATGCCGTAGGCCAGGTTGCCGTAGTAGATTTCGTTCAGGTAGATTTCCAGGATGGTGTTGCGCGGGTAGCGGCGGCTGATTTCGTAGGCCAGAATGACCTCTTTGATTTTCCGCCAGGCGGTCCGCTGGGTGCGCTCCTCCGGGGAGAGGAGCAGGTTGCGGGCCAACTGCTGGGTGATGGTAGAGGCCCCGGAGACGGTCTCCCCGGCCCGCAGGTTGCGGTAGATGGCCTTGAGCATAGCAATGGGGTCAAAGCCGGGATGACGATAGAAATCGGCGTCCTCGGTGGCAATGGTCGCCTGGATCAGGTACGGGGAGATGCGGTCCAGGGGGACGTAGACCCGTCGCCCGCCCCGGGGGTCCATGACCTCGTAGAGCAGGGATCCGTCCCGCGCGTAGATTTTGGAACTGACAAAGGGGGATTGGCGGGCCAGCAGTTCCTCCGGCGGCGGGAGTTGGGCCGCGATGAGCGCGTAGCCGGTGACCACAGCCGCGAAGAGGATGAAAAACAAGATAAAGGCCGCCATCGCGGCGATAAAGAAAGCCCATACCAGCCGGTTGCTGCCGGAGCGAGGCGGGGTCGCCGGGTAGGGACCGGTCAGGTAACCGGGTGGCCGGGGAGGCTGACCACCGGTGGTGGGTGGCAGCCGTCGCGTCGGTTGCGGTTGGAATGGGCGGGTTTGTCGGTTTCTCTCCATAGCATGTCGGATTATAACATTGGGAGGGGATGTGTCAAGGGAATGGTTATCCTTCCACCCACCCCACCCTTCCCGTCACTTCGGTCTCGTAGCCGCCCAGGTCGGTCAGCAGCGCACGGGGCTCTTCGGAAGCCAGCCAATCCACCAGTGCGGCGACAGGTGAGGTCTCCCAGATTTCCGCCGGGATGACCAGGTCGTACTGCTCGCGGGTCAGGGGGATGAAATCCAGGCCCCAGGCGCGGGCAGCGGCCTCAATCCCCAGGCCGGCGTCGGCGCGGCCCTCGGCAATGGCCTGCGCCAGTTCTGAATGGGTGGTGACCTCCAGGGCCATTTCGCGCGGCCATGCCAGCCCCAGGTGACGCATCTGGGCATCCAACCAGACCCGGGTGCCGGTCCCGCGCGGCCGCCCGACGAAGCGCAGGCCCGGGCGGACCAGGTCGGCCAGCCCCTGCAGGCCCAGCGGGTTTCTCGGGGCCACGATTAGCCCCACCCGCCGGTGGGCCAGTGTCACTAATGCCACCCGGCGGCCCGGCAGCAGCCGCCGGACAAAGGGAACGTTGTAGGTGTCGGTCTCGGCATCCCAGAGGTGACAGCCCGCCAGGTCGGCCGTCCCCTGAGCCAGTGCTATCAACCCCCCCAGACTGCCGGTGAAGGTCAGGCGCAGCGCGTAGCCGGGGGCAATAAAGGGGAATTGGGCCGCGATGCGGGTCAGCAACAGGTCGTGACTACCAGAGAAGCGGAGGACGCCCACCTCCGGAGCCAGAGGTTCCTGCGCCAGCGCCCGCCAGCGGTCCAGCGCCAGCCGCACGGCCTGCTCCACCTCCGCCAGTTCATACCCTTCCGCCACAGAGCGGAGCAGGAACGCTTCCGCCTGATGCACCAGCGCGGCGCGGCGGAGAGGGCCCGGGGTTGGCAACTCTCCGACAACGCGCGTCCCCTGCCCCCGCCGGACGACGACCAGCCCCTGGCGGGCCAGTTCCCGATAGGCGCGCTGGACGGTGCCGACGGTGCAGCGCCAGCGGCGGGCCATCTCCCGCACCGGGGGCAACCGGTCGCCGGGGCCCAGACTTCCGCTCAGAATCTCCCGTCGGAGCGATTCGGCAACCTGCTGGTAGAGAGGGGCCTCTTCCATCATCGTTTGAAAACTGTGAAGGGAGTGTTTTCACACAGAGACACAGAGACACAGAGACACAAGTGGCGGGCTTTTCGGACCCGATTTTACCCTTTCCGACTGTACCACAGACTTCCTGAAAGAGCAAATGAAGGGGCTTTGCAATTGGGCCCGGTGGTTTACCGCCAGGCAAAGGAAGCCCGACAATTTTGGGAGACACCCGCGTCACAAGCACTCTTTTCCGATTTGGGGTATAATGGGGTGCGGGATCGTCCTTTCTGGAGCGCGCAGGGATGCCTTACATCATCGGTCTGACCGGCAACATCGCGACCGGTAAATCTACTGTGGCCCGCATGCTGAGCGACCTGGGCGCGACAGTCATTGACGCCGACCGGGTGGCCCACGAGGTGATGCGGGCCGGAACCCCGGTCCATCGGGCGGTGGTGGAGGCCTTCGGCCCCGAGATTCTCCGGCCCGATGGGGAAATTGACCGCGCCCGCCTGGGTGCGCGGGTCTTCTCCGACCCCCAGGCGCTGGCCCAATTGGAGGCCATCGTCCACCCGGCCGTGCTGGAGGAGGTGGCCCGCCGCATCGCCGCCGCGCCGACCCCAGTCGTTGTAGTGGAAGCCATTAAACTGATAGAGTCGGGGTTGGCCGAAGCCTTTGACGCTCTCTGGGTAACCACCTGTTCATTTGAGGAACAGGTCCGGCGGCTGATGGCCGACCGGGGCCTCTCCCGCCAGGACGCCCAGCAGCGGGTCCACGCGCAGCCGCCCCAGGAAGCGAAAATCGCCCGGGCGGATGTCGTCATCTCCACCAACGGGTCGCTGGAAGAGACCCGCGCGCAGGTAGAGGCCGCCTGGCGGGCCCTGCTGGAGCACACAAAGAATGACGAACGGTGAACGCCTCTACACCACCGAAGCCATCATCGTCCGGCGGCGGGATCAGGGGGAAGCGGACCGGGTCTTAACCCTCTGCACACCTCAGGGGAAACAGGTCGTCATTGCAAAAGGGGCCCGGAAACCCAGCAGCCGAAAGGCCGGACACCTGGAACTTTTCGCCCGGGTCCGGATGGTCGTGGCCCGCAGTCCATCTTCTTGGGACGTGGTCAGCCAGGTAGAGGCGCTGGAACCTCGCGCGGCGTTGCGAGGAGACCTGGTCCGGGGCACCTATGCCCGTTACGTGACCGAACTCTACGACCGTTTCGTCGCCGAGGACGAGGGAGGACCAGCCCTTTTTGACCTTCTGAGCCGCACGCTGGACTATTTGGGCCAGATAGAGGTCGGAGAATCCGTCCCTCCGGCGCTGGACCTGCTGGCCCGGGCCTACGAACAGCGATTACTGGCCCTGGTGGGCTTCCGTCCCGAATGGGAGCGGTGTATGGGGGAGAGGGAAAGTCGTCTTTGCGGGCGTCCGCTGCCGGTGAAAGGGCGCAACCCGTTGGGTCTGGACCCAGAGCGCGGTGGGGCGCTCTGCGCGGAGTGCTTCCAGGCTTCAGCGGCTCATCCGTGGGTCTTTCCCCTCTCCCCGGCCGCGCTGGGATTGCTGCGCGCCTGCCAGCGGTTGCCTTTTGCCCGTCTGCGGGAATTGCGCGTCTCCCCAGCCCTTCTGGCGGAGGTGGAGCGAGCTATGCACCACTATCTCACCTATCACCTGGAGCAGGATATTCGCACCGGCACCTTCCTCCGCCGTCTCCGAAAACCTTAAAACCGCAACGGGCGCAAAGAAATCTGAAAATTTTCGCGTCCTTC
>DAOTWK010000046.1:0-3036 GCA_034435815.1 Anaerolineae bacterium
GCGGGCGGCGAAGCCGCCCGCCGCAAAACCCCACATCTTCTCTATCGCATCTCTCGCCCCCGGAGGCGAGCGGGATGGGAGGGGCAATAGGGAGGTGAGGGCCCGACCTGGAAGATTACCGGAATCCCATCAAGTTACGCCGGTCAACGCAAACGGTGACCGTAAGCCTCATGCACGCTGAAATGTTATTGGACTTCAACCTGCGCCGCGCAAGATAATTCTCATACCCCATTTTACCACAGGTTACCGCAGAGGCCAAAGCGAAGTACGCATCTTATCGGTTTTGTGGTATACTAACTCCCGAAGGTGCTTCCAGGCGGGGCGGTCCGTTCATGCCAGGGAATAACCGGACAAGTCGGAACTTCCTGTTGGAGATAGGGGAAGGAGGGGGGACCGTGGATAAGATCCGGGTGTTCATCGTGGATGACCATCCCTTCTTTCGGGAAGGGCTGCGAAGGGTAATCATGGCGGAGGGAGACCTGGAGGTCATCGGTGAAGCCTCGGATGGAGAGGAAGCGATAGAGCAGGTGGGGCGCCTTTTGCCCGACGTGGTCGTGATGGATGTCAATCTGCCGCGCGTGAATGGCCTGGAGGCCACCCGTCGGGTCAAGGACATCCATCCGGAAGTTGGCGTGGTGATTCTCACTGCCTATGACGACGAAGAGCAAGTCTACCACGCCGTGCGGGCCGGGGCGTCTGCGTACCATTCCAAAGATGTCAGCCCTCAAGAACTGGTGAAGACGATTCGCCATGTTCATGCAGGTCGGTACGTGCTGCGCCAGGTAGTGCTGACGAACGAACGGGAGTTGGGGCGGTGGTTGCGGGAGCGGTACCGACAGTTTGGCGGGGATGTACTGGCTGATGAGCGATATATGGCTCCTCTCTCCAGTCGGGAGATGGAGGTGTTGCGCCTGATGGTGGCCGGGATGAGCAATAAAGAAATTGCTTACCGTCTGGGTATCAGCCATCAGACAGTGAAAAACCATGTAACGGCGATTCTGAACAAACTCGGTGTCGCCGACCGAACCCAGGCCACCGTCTATGCTCTGCGGCATGGATGGATCCCACTGAGGTCATCTGATCGGTGCCAGAATTAACTTCCTCTACGGTTGCTATCTCGTTCCAACCTCTGGGTAGAAGAGGGCAGGTCCCTGCTGGTATTTCGGTACTGGAAGCGGCGCGGCGGCTGGGGGTGGGCCTCAGCGGAGTCTGTGGGGGCGCGGGTGTCTGTGCGACCTGCCGGGTGGTGGTTCCTCCTGAGAGCCGGGATGCACTCTCCCCGGCCTCAGATACTGAGCGGGAGCGGTTGGGTGAGGAGGAAATCGCTCACGGGGTCCGGCTGGCCTGCCGGGCCTTAATCCAGCGCTCTCTCCAGGTCTTTGTCCCGCCGGAGTCCCTGACGGCCAGCCAGCGCACCCAGGTGGAAGGCCGCCAGACGCCGGTGCGGATAGACCCCGTTGTTGTCCCCGCTGACCTGCATCTCTCCCCTCCCACGCTCTCCGACCTGCGCAGCGATGCGGAGCGCATCCGGGATGGCCTGGGCCGCCCGGTCCGCGTGGACCTGGAGGTCCTGCGCCACTCCCCCCCTTCCCTGCGGGAATGGGGGTGGGCTATCCGGGCGGTTCTGCGGGGGGACGAGGTGGTGGCTCTTCTACCTCCCGGCACCCCGCTGATCGGTGTGGCGGTGGACCTGGGGACGACGAAACTGGCCGGGTATCTCCTGAATCTGGAGACGGGTGAGACGTTGGCCAGCACCGGGGCCATGAATCCCCAACTGGCCTACGGGGAAGACGTAATGGCCCGCATCACGTACGCGCTGCAGGAGCCAGAAGGGGCGGAGCGCCTCCGGCGGACGGCAGCCGACGGGTTGGCCCGACTGGTGGTAGACCTTTGTAACCAGGCTGGCGTTCAGCCCGAGCACATTGTGGAAGCGGTGGTCGTGGGCAATACGGCCATGCACCATCTCTTCCTGGGGCTCCCAGTCCGTCCCCTGGGGCTGGCCCCTTATGTCCCGGTGGAAAGCGCCTCTCTGGACGTCCGGGCCCGGGAGGTCGGGCTTCCCCTGGCGCCGGGGGCCAAGGTTCACATCCTGCCCAATGTTGCAGGATTCGTCGGCGCGGACCATGTGGCGGCCCTGCTGGCGACCCGGATGGATGAGGCGGACCGCCCGACGCTCCTGCTGGACATCGGTACAAATACAGAGATTGGCCTGTCCGTCGGGGGAAATCTTTTTTCCTGCTCCGCTGCATCCGGCCCAGCCTTTGAGGGCGCTCACATTCGCTTTGGGATGCGCGCGGCCCCCGGAGCCGTGGAGCGGGTGCGCATCATTGATGGGCGGGTGTACTGCGAGACGGTAGAGGGGGCCCCTCCAGTAGGTATCTGCGGTTCGGGTATTCTGGATGCGGTAGCCGAACTACGGCAAGCGGGCTTGTTGAACGGACGCGGCGGTTGGACTGATGGTGAAGCGCAGGGCTCTTCACCGGTGATCTCCACAGACAACGGCAAGGAGTTTGTCCTGGTTCCGGCGGAGTCTTCTGGCCTGGGGCGCGCGATCACCATTAGCCGGAAAGACGTAGGGGAGATTCAACTGGCAAAGGCGGCCATCAAGGCAGGCTGGCAGATCCTGCTGGAGGAGGCGGGCATTCAGGAGTCCGACCTGGCGCGGGTGCTGGTCGCCGGTGCCTTCGGGACATACATTGACATTGGGCATGCGGTTGCCGTTGGGTTGCTCCCGTGCTTGCCCCTGGACCGGTTTGAGCAGGTGGGCAACGTGGCGGGAACAGGGGCGCGGATGGCGCTCCTTTCCCGTGCCGAACGGGAGCGAGCGGCCCGTCTTGCCCATCGGGTTCGCTACGTGGAGTTGACGGTCCATCCCTCCTTCCGGGAACGATTCGCTCAGGCGCTGCAGTTATAAGGGGGTGGGCATCGGCGATGGTGGCTCTCGTCTCACCCCCTGCTCCCTCCCCTCTCCCGCGAGTGGGCGAGGGGAGGGGAAAATGGTGGTTTTTTGTGGCGGCAGCCACAGGCTGCCGCCAC
>DAOTWK010000047.1:0-8843 GCA_034435815.1 Anaerolineae bacterium
GGTTCCGGTGAAGTTCGTACTCCGCCCGCCGTCGCTCCAGGATGTCCATCGGTACTCGCTGCTCACCCCGACTACGGACGAAGGCCAGAAACTCATCCAGGGTGTAGAACATCAGGATGTCATCGGGCTGGTCGGGGTAGAAATGACGAGCCAGGCGCCGGGCCGCCAGACCGTAAGTGGCCTGCCGGAGGGCAATGTTGCTCTTGGAATCTTCCCGCCAGGAGATCAGTTGGCGACCCCATCGGAGAAGACGGGACCACAGCATGCGCTGAAGGGGGTTCATACGGCGCAGAGTTTCGCGGGCCCGCTGGCGGGCGGCATCGGCCCGCACCTGGGGAGACTGGCCCTCGCGCAGTTGCCCGGCAACGGCCAGGAGGATGTGCTCGGGTCGGTCGGCCAGCCGTTCGGTCTCAAAATCGGCCTCAAAGCGAAATCCCCGGTGGCCGTACTGGCGGAGAAAGGCCCGAATGCCTTCCACAAGGGGAGTGGCCTCCGGGAGGGCCTGATAGGCTTCCAGGTCGGCGATGCCCTCTTCCAACATCTGGCGAATCTGGGGAGAGGATTGAGCGGCCAGGTCGCGCAGTTCCCAGATGCGCTGGCCCAGCAGGGAGGTAGCGGTCGCCTCGCCCGCGAAGAGAGGCAAGAGTTCCGGAGCCCGCTGACGGAGCATCCCATCCAGCGCGGTAATGGTCAGCGAGACAACGATGTGCGCCCGATCGGTTTCCCGACACTGGGCATAAAAACCAGGCTCAAAGAGTGCATCCGCCAGCGGTATCAAGTCGTCTGCGCTTTCCCGGAGACGCCAGAATATCTCCCGCAACCGATCATCTATCAGAGGGAGTCGGCGACGATAGAAGCGGGTTGCCCAGCGATAGATGCGGCCGAATCGCCACGGCAGGGCCAGCATACGGCCACGGGGAGCGCGAACGGTTTCTTGGATCAACCCGGCCGGCGCTCCGACGGAGGTGGGGTCAAAGGGAAGAACGCGCGCCATGTTCCGGGCATAGTAGTGGATGTTGAGGTACAGCCATCCCTGGACAACCTGGGTTGGCTTGACGGTGGGGTCAAAGTCGGAGGTATCTCCGGCCAGAGCACCCAGAAACCAGGAAATCTGGGCGTCCAGACCGGCCTCTGTCATAGTGACGGTTACCGGCCGCGCAAGACTGGTAGTCTCCTGGGTATTATGTCCGCTGAGCAACCATTCGGTCATGGAATCCTCCAGGCCTGTTCCAGAAATCCGATAAACGATTCTCCTTCGGGAGAGATGAAACGGGCCGGGCCGAGTTCATCCCGCAGCAGGTCACCTGGCTGGGGCGCGGAGCGGAAGGCTTCATAACCCGCTGGGCCCAGGTACCCGACTAATGGCTCCGCGATGCGGATGAACGTCCAGGGTTCCAGGCCGGCTTCCCGTTCTGCCGCCTGCCAGCCGCCCGGAACGGCCATCACCGCCGGCAGACGCAGGGGACAGACGACGCCGCCGGCAGCGAAAAAGCGACCGAAACCCGTTGGGCCCTGAGGCGTCTCCACCCGGACGGCGTAGAGGCGCTCCGGGACCCAGGCAACCGTCCATTCCAGGGCAACCCCCATCGGCCGCACGCCCCAACTGTGGTCCCGATAGCAGAGCCATTCCCTGCTCAGGTCCAATTCGCCGACCTGGATACGGCCGCGCAGCCGGCCGTCCTGCTGGGCCTGGGTGTAGGGACCGAAGGTGTACCGGTCCGGCGGCGTTGTCGCGGCAAACTCCAGTTGTAGGAACAGATGGGTCTCCCGGCCCGATTCATCCCGAACCGGACCGCGGAAAGAGCAATCCCAGGCCTCCCAGGGCCGTCGGCAGTGCATCTGGAGGACGGGGCCGGACGCGTCCAGGTCCGGGACGCCCTCCCGCAACCCGGCAGCAGATTGGTGGAGCCAGGTGACCCCGTCCGCCCGCAAGACAAGGATTTCCAGGACGGAATCGTGCCCGAAGAGGGTGCGCAAAAGGCCAAATGCGGAGCCGTCCGACGCGGTGAAGGCAAAATAGAAGGCCTCATGCTGGCCTAGTTGCAAGGAATGTCGGGCGTCGTCGTGGGGGGAAAGTTCTTCGGTCATCAACAAAAAGGTGACCGTCACCGCAGTGACGTGCCAGGCACTTCGGTTCGGAAAGCGCCTGGCACGTCATACAGGGCCTATTTTTCTCCGCAGAGGAAAAGCAGCCGCTCCCAGCGGCGGTCCACCTCGGCCTGGAGTTCGTCTATCAGGTGGCGGTTCTCCGGGCGGAAGAGGTGGCGGAAGCGACCCTGCCGCTTGAGCCATTCCTCCACCGGCAGTTTCTCCTTTGGTTTGTAGGTTAGCCGCCAGACACCGTTTTCCACTTCGTAGAGGGGCCAGTAGCAGGTATCCACCGCCAGTTGGGTAAGTTCCAGCGTCTCATAGGTCTCATGTCGCCAGCCCCGGTTGCAGGAGGAGAGAACATTCAGGAAAGCCGGCCCGCCGCAGTTAACCGCCTTGCGGGTCTTTTCCATCAGGTCCTTCCACTGGCTGGGGGCCGCCTGGGCCACGTAGGGGATGTCGTGGGCCGCGATAATAGCCGTCAGGTCCTTGCGCATCTGCTGCTTGCCCGGGATGACGCTCCCCGCCGGGGAGGTGGTGGTGTGGGCGCCCAGCGGGGTGGCGCCGGAACGCTGGATGCCGGTGTTCATGTAGGCCTCGTTGTTGTAGCAGACGTAGAGGAACTGGTGCCCGCGCTCCAGCGCGCCGGAGAGAGCCTGAAGGCCAATGTCGTAGGTGCCGCCGTCGCCCCCGAAAGCGATGAATTTGACGTTCCGTTCGGGGATTTTGCCCTGGCGCACCAGGCTACGGTACGCTGTTTCCACGCCCGCGATGGTGGATGCGGCGTTCTCAAAGGCGCTGTGAATCCACGGCACCCGCCAGGCGGTGTAGGGGTAGATGGTCGTAGCGACCTCCAGACATCCGGTGGCATTCGCCACGACCACCGGGTCGTCAATCGCCGCCAGCATCTGCCGGACAATGATGGGGGCCGCGCATCCGGCGCAGAGCCGGTGTCCCGGCGAGAGCCGGTCGGGTTTCTTTGCCAGTTCTTTGGGGATCAATTTGGTTGCCATCTCTCGTCTCCTTCGGTAGCCTCACGAATGGCCCGTTCCAGCAGGTCGGCGAGGCCCAGAACGGCCGCCCACCGTCGCAAGTAGGCGAAATCCAGCGCATCCGCCTGCACCCGGATCACGCCCATCACATCGCCCCAGTGACGATCAGATACCTCGCCACTCATCCGGAACCAGGCCAGTTTGTGCAAAATGATGTCTTCCGGGGAACTCAGAGAGAATTCCCGTGCTGATTCCTCTGTTGTCAGTGTGTCCCGGCGGGACCGCCGGAACGCTTCCTGCTCGTAGGGTTCTGGCCGGAGGACAAATACATCTATCTTCACCATCGTCTCCAGGTGGACCAGGTTGAACGATGAACGACGGTGAAGGGCTTCATAGATGGCCTCCGGGCTGATGTAGTACTGGTCCTGCAGAACGGCCATCAGCGGCGAAACGTGCTCCGGCCCCAAGTCGGCCACCAGGTCTACATCAATCGTCGCCCGGGGCACTCCGTATACAGAACTGGCCACGGAGCCTCCGATCTGATAGGCCACGCCCAGGCACTCCAGGGCTTCTACCACGGGGATCAGGGCCTTCAGGACGTCCGACATCCTCGCTCCCGCCAGGCCAGATACCGGCGCACTTCTCCCGCCAAGTCTTTCCCATACCAGAGGGCCACGAAGGCCAGATTGACCTCGGTCTCATCGGACTGGGGCATTTTGCGCCGGAGGGCCCGACGGGCCAGTTCCATAGCGGTCTGGCTCAGCGAGCGGGTCAGACGGAAGCGCTGAGCAGGCGTCGCCTGCCGCAGCATCCTGATCTGGGCCCTGGCCGCTTCAGGCGTTGTATCCGGGCTCCCCGCCAGTCCAGTGGCCGACATCTCCGGTCTCCTACTCCCGAACACTCAAGTACGTCACCGGCCGCTCCACCCTTCCGGTCTCGGCAATGCGGAGCAGGTCCCGATAGACGGACTCTATCTCCGATGGCTTGATGTCCCGACCGCCCAGGCCGAAGATGTAGTCAGCCATCGGGATGTGAACGCCATTCAGGGCCAGTCCCGCCGTCAGTTCTATGAAGAGAGGGCCGGCGTTGTTCAGGTAGCCGAAGGCGATGGAGCGGTCCATCACTGCAATGGCCTTCAGGTGACGCAGCGCCTCTGCCAATTCCCTCGCCGGGAAAGGCCGGAAGACGCGCGGCTTCAGCAAGCCAACCTTCAGGCCCTGCGCACGCAGGCCGTCCACCACCACCTTCGCCGTCCCAGCAGTGGAGTTCGCGACGACAATCGCAACGTCGGCGTCATCCAGCCGGTAGGCTTCAAAGAGGCCATAGTTGCGCCCAAACTTGCGGTTGAACTCGTCGGCGACCTCCAGGATGACCCGCCGGGCCTTCTCCATCGCCTCCGCCTGCTGGCGCTTGCTCTCGTAGTAGTAGTCGTAGAAGTGGAGAGCCCCGTAGGTCATCGGGTTGTCCACGTCCAGGAGGGATTGTTTGGGCCGGTAGGTGCCGACGAAGGCTTTGACGTCGGCATCGTCGTAGACCTCCACCCGCTCCATCGCGTGGCTGGTGATGAACCCGTCCTGGCAGACCACCACCGGCAGCAGGACATCAGGGTGCTCGGCGATGCGGACAGCCTGGAAAACATTGTCGTAGGCTTCCTGGTTATTCTCAGAGAACAGGATGATCCAGCCGCTATCCCGCATGCCCATCACGTCGGAGTGGTCGCAGTGGATGTTGATCGGGCCAGAGAGCGCCCGGTTTACCAGGCTCATCACGATAGGACAGCGATAAGAGGCGGCGATGTAGACAATCTCCCACATCAGAGCCAGCCCCTGGGAGGAAGTCGCGGTCATCACCCGCGCGCCCGCTGCCGACGCGCCGACACAGGCGCTCATCGCCGAATGCTCGCTCTCCACACAAATGAAATCGGTCGTCACCTCCCCGTTTGCCACGTATTCGGCGAAGAACTCCACTGTTTCCGTCTGCGGGGTGATGGGGTAGGCAGCGACCACATCGGGGTTAATCTGGCGCATCGCCGTAGCGACCGCCTGGTCTCCGGTAAGCGCTTCATATTTGCTCATCGTTCTCCTCCAGCCACAGGATGAATCCTGCGCTACTCCGCCTTGCCTTCTTCTATCATTCGGATGCACAGGCGGGGGTCGTCCCGATTTACCTTGTCTCCCGCCTGGCGGATCACTTTGGCGTTGACCGGGCACACCGAGGCGCAGATGCCGCAGCCTTTGCAGTGCTCCAGGTCAAAGCCGACCATTTTCTCGTTCTCGGCGTCCACTAGGATGCTGGAGTCGGGGCAGAAAAGCCAGCACTGGAAGCAGTGGATGCACTGGGCCTCGCCAAAAACAGGCCGGAAGGCCCGCCAGCCGCCAGTTCGGTACTCCACCGCATTTCCGGCCTCCACGATGACGCCGCCAATCGGAATCTCACGCCATCCCTTCAACTGTGCCATGATGGATGCTCCTCCATAAGGTTGACCGAACGGAATACGAAGTGCGGAGCACGGATTCCGTATTCCGTTACCCCTCCTGAATCTCCTGGGCTGCACGCCGCAGGACGCGGATGTTGGCCTCCACGACGGAGGGGGAGACCTTCTCACTGAACCACTCCCGGACCTGGTGCTCCAGCGCGTCCAAGTCAAAGAGGCCAGTGGCCCGGGCGAACGCCCCCAGCATCGGGGTATTGGTGATTTCCCGCCCCATCTCCTCAATCGCGATGTGGCTGGCGTCCACGGTGAAAACTTTGCCCGTGCGGAAGCCAGTAATCCGGCGCACCTCTTCAGGGCTCATAGAGGTGTTGACGATGAGGATGCCGTCTTCCTTCAATCCTTCCGTCACCGGGACCGTGCCCAGGAGAGTGGGGTCCAAGACCAAGACCACATCAGGGTTCTCTATCTGGGAATGAATATTGATGGGCTTGGAACTCAGTCGGGTGAAGGATCGGATCGGAGCGCCCATCCGCTCCGGTCCAAAGTCGGGGAAGGCCTGGAAGTACTGACCGCTACCCATGGCCGTTTCAGCCAGGAGTTTACCGGCGGTGACCACGCCCTGCCCTCCCCGGCCGTGCCAGCGGATTTCTATCATCTCTTTGCTCATCGTTCCTCCTAATCAGAAGAATGCGCGGGTGAGGGACACCAAAGGGATATTATGCCACAAATCTTGATTTTCGCCAGTGCAGGATGTCAGGTCGCAGGGGAGACAGGTCACAGGTCGCAAGGCGCTACAGATACCGCGGAGAAAGTTCGCTCCCGGAATCAGGTCGGCGTAGGATCCCGCATGGGAACCCATGCCGGGGATGAAGACCACGCTGGGGCAACCCGGGCCGGAGTCGTAAACCGTCAGATTAAGAAGGGTAGAGCCGTAGTTTATTTTCGCAGAGAAGGTTTGAACCGGGTCCACACCGGCCTCCTACCGCTGCCGAGCAATCTGGAAACGGTCAAAATCGCGGGCGATGACGGTTTCCGGAAAGACCGCCTGCGCCTCCTCCAGCACCTCCCAGTCCCGGTAGCGGCGGGAGATATGAGTCAGCACCAGTTGGCGGACATTCGCCTCCCGTGCCAGAAGGGCCGCCTGACGGGCCGTCAGATGGCCGAACTCCCGGGCCATCTCCGCCTCCGCTTCCAGGTACGTCGCCTCAATAACCAGCAGGTCGGCCTCCCGTACAAATTCCGCCAGGCCATCGGTGCGGGCGGCGTCCCCAACGTGGGCCAGGCAGGCCCCGGGGCGGGGCGGCCCCAGGACCTGATCGGGATGAATCAACCGACCATCGGGCAGGGTGATCGGCTCCCCGGCAACCAGCCGTCGCCGCTCCGGCCCGGCGGGCACCCCCAGCGCCTCCGCTTTCTCCACCAGGAACGGGCGGCGAGGCCGCTCCCGGAAGAGGTAGCCGAAGCATCCCGACCCCCGATGGTAGACCGGGAAGGCGAAGACCTCTAGGTCATCGGCTTCCAGAATTTTCCCCGGCGCTATCTCCACAAAAATCAATTCCATCGGCGGCTGGGCGCCCCGCAGGACAACGCCGAAGATGAGGTCCCGCACCCGTTCCAGTGTGGCCCGTCCACCGTAAATCTCCAGATACTCTATGGTCTCCCAGCGGGCAAACGTGGAAATCAGTCCCCCCAGGCCCAGAATGTGGTCCAGATGGCCGTGGGTGAGCAGGACGCGGTTCAGCCGTTTGAACCCCAGCCCGCTCTGGAGAATCTGCCGCTGGGTGCCCTCGCCGCAGTCTATCAGGAACCGATGATCCTGATAGAGCACCATCTGGGACGGGAGGTTCCGATGGATGGAGGGCGCCGATGCGGATGTGCCCAGGAAGACCAGTTCTATCATTTCGGTGCCTCAGATCCGGAGAGATTAGGTTTGGCGGCGGCCACAAGCCGCCGCCAAAACCCCTGCGCCGATTGAAAATGATTGAAAATCGGCCTTCCTGGGCGCTTTCGCACCGGGCGTCAACCTTCGTTGACGCTTCCAGAAAGGACGGCAACACCTTCGCATCGGGCGTCAATCTCCGTTGACGCCTCCGGAAAGGATAGCGAAGACTGCCCCCGGCCAAAGGCCCAGAGAGGCTGACTTCAGTCGGCGTAGGGCAGCGGTAAGACGACCCCCATAACCCTTAAGGTAACGCCTACAGAGGCAAACTCTGCCCCTACACGGATTTGGCCTCCAGAATCACGGTTCCCGGCCGCCCCGGCTCACCCTCCACCGTCGCCCGGACGGAGAGGAAGGCCTGAAGGACCGCCAGGTTGGTCAGCAAATGGCTCGTGACGGCAGAGGTGAGAATACGGGAAGTCCCCCCAGCCAGCGCCATCGGGAGCAGGAGTTGATCCGCCAGATGGGGGTCTACCGGAGCGCCGGTCTCATAATGGGCCAGCAGGTCCTGGCAGGCCATCTGGGCGACCTGGTCAGCGGGCAGGCCCTTGCGCCCGTAGGCGGTGAAGCCTGCCCGGGCGTGTTCGTACTGGACGAACAGGAAGATGCCCGCTCCCGGTCCGGCTCCCCGCACCACCAGCGGCTGCAGGTCGGCCTTGAAGCCGGCGCGGGCCAGCAGGTTGCGCGCCCGGTCCACCATCCGCTGGGGGATATGAGCCGGCAGGTTGGAGACGACGCCCCGTCCCCAGACCCGCCGAACAGCCCCCCGCTCGATCAGGGCGATGGGAGAAAGCGAACCAGAGCGCCCACGAATCCGAACCCGAACCTCCCCGCCCCCCGCCGGGTAGAAGCCCCAGGAGACCAGGTCGATCTCCGCCTCCAGGCCCATACGGGCCACAGTGGGCAGAAAAACTTCCCGCAGGTAGTCCACTGACGGGGCCCAGGGGACATGGGTGCCCCCGCGCAGAGTCAGGTGGCTCTCGCCGAGCGCCAGCGCCAGCGGCAGGAAGACCGTCTGGAAGACCAGGCCGACGGCGCCGGCGCTCCCGCGTCCGGCCACTTCCGCTACATCAAAGGTATAGGTGCCCGGAATGGGTGGACTCTGGGGCAAAAACCGCAGCGTCTGGCTGCCCAGTTTGGCCCCTTCCACGCGGGCGCGGCAGATGGCGGCCGCCGCCTGCACCGCCGTCAGGTGCTGGGGCTGCAGGCCCGGATTGGGCCGTCCGGCGCGGATGTTGACGATTTCCACCGACTGGCCGGTGAGCGCGGAGAGCGTCAGGGCCGTGCGCAGGACCTGCCCCCCACCCTCTCCGATGGAGCCGTCTATGGAGACCACCAACCCCCTTGCGCGATAAATGAGAATATTGTTTTTGCGGCGGCGGCCTTCGGC
>DAOTWK010000048.1:0-14667 GCA_034435815.1 Anaerolineae bacterium
TTTCACGTTTCACGTTTCACTTTTCACGTCTCGCGTCGCAGTGCCTCCAGCAGCCACTCCCCCACCTTATCCCCATCGCCTGCCCCTAAGGTCAGGACCACGTCGCCGGAGCGGACCTCCGTCCCCAAGAGCGCCACTGCTTCCTCCCGCGACCCTACAGTCCGCGCGTCGGGATGATGCATCCGGGCCACCACGTCGGCGCTCCGGACGCCCAGTGTGTCCGACTCCCGCGCCGCGTAGATTGGCAGGACCACCACATGGTCGGCCTGGTCAAAGGCCTGGGCAAACTCTTCCAGAAGTGTTTTCGTCCGGCTGTACGTATGCGGCTGCCAGACTGCCCAGATTGGACGCCCTGGGAATCGCTGCTGGGCCGCTGCCAGGGTCGCCCGAATCTCCGTTGGGTGGTGGGCGTAATCGTCCACGACGATGACGCCCTCCGCCTCGCCCTTGATCTCAAACCGGCGTCCCACGCCCCGGAAACTCCCCAGTGCCGCGCGGGCCGTGGGAAAGGGCACGCCGACCTCCTCGGCCACCGCCAGCGCGGCCAGCGCGTTCAGGGCGTTGTGCTCGCCCGGTATCCGCAGTCGCACCTCGCCCAGCGTCCGTCCCGACCGAACCGCGTAAAAGTCCGTCCCGCCGGAAGGATTGGCGTGGACTCGCCGGGCCGCCCACTTTGCGCCCTTCTCCCGACCATAGAAGACCACCCGTCCTCCCCGGGCCTGTCGCTCCCGGCCCAGTTCCCGCGCGGCCGAGTGGTCCCAGCAAGCCACCAGCAGGCCGTCGGGCGGAATCCGGGCCACAAACTCCGCGAAGGCGGCCCGGAAGTCCTCAAAGGTCGGGTAGCAATCCGGGTGGTCGTGCTCCACGTTGGTCACGACGGCAATCCGCGGCGAGATCCCCAGGAAGGTTCGGTCGTACTCGTCGGCCTCTATGACGAAGTGCGGCCCGCCGCCGGCGCGGGCGTTGATCCCCGATCCGACCAACGTCCCGCCGACGATGAACGTTGGGTCCAGGCCGGCCTCCCAGAGAACCGTCGCAATCATCGCTGTCGTCGTTGTCTTCCCATGGGTGCCTGCGACAGCGATGCCGATGTGCCCCTCCATCAGTTGCTCCAGAACCTGGGCCCGGCGGAGTACCGGAATACCCGCCGCCCGTGCCGCCTGGACCTCCGCGTTGTCCTCTTGCACCGCCGAAGAGGCGATGACCACGTCCGCGCCCGCCACCTGTTCGGCCCGATGGCCCACGTAGACTTGCGCTCCATCCCGCGCCAGTGCCTCTGCCGCCGGAGAGAGGACCAGGTCGGAGCCGGAGACGACAGCCCCCCGCTCCATCAGCACGCGGGCAATCGCCGAGAGCCCCGCCCCGCCGATGCCGATGAAGTGGACGTAGCGACCTGTGAACGAATTCACAGCAGCACCACCAACACCACGATCAACGTCACCCCGGTCAGAATGAGCATCACCGTGTCGCTCATCCATCTCTGCGGCAGGAACGTTTCGACGAACTGTACCACTTCAGGGTCCGGGAACCGGATGCCCCAGACTCCCGGCGTCTGCTGCAGGATCTCCGGCGGCAAATCGGTAGGAAGGCCGTAATTGGCTGCGTGCAGGAATCCCCAGATAGTACCTGCCAGCAGATACCCGTTGAGCGCGCCGAAAACGAGCCCCAAGATCAGGTCCTGAATCTTCTCCCGCCGAGCCTTGCCCGCCAGATAGGGCGAAAACACCGGCCCGGCGTATCCAAAGAGGGCCAGAATAACGAAGAGCACGCTGAAAATGTAGAACTGGTCTAAGGCCGACCGGGCCCTCAGGTACTCCCGGACGAACGGGATGATATTCAGAAAGAGCCAGCGCAGGAAGTAGGCAGCGATAATGGCCAGGGTGACCAGTAATTCCCGTACCCATCCCCGCAGCGCGCCGATGAGGCCGAACATCAGGACGACCAGCCAGAAGAAGGTATTTAGCGGTATCATACCGCCTCCTTATTTGGCACCGCTCTGGAACCCACGAAGTATCTCGGCAAGCCGCTCCGCTGCATCGGGGCGGGCCAGGGCAGAGGCACGTTCCCGCATCTGGGCAAGCCCCGCCGGGTCCTCCAGGAGCGACCGCACCGTCGGTACCAGGTCCTCCCCCAGCCGCGCGTCCTCCAGGACGACCGCCGCGCCGCGCGCGGCCAGCCACTGAGCGTTCACCCGCTGGTAGCGCCAGGCATAGGGATACGGGACCAGGACAGCGGGCAGACCGAAGTGCGGCAACTCCCCCAAGGTGGACGCCCCGGCCCGGCAGACGGCCAGGTCCGCCGCGGCCAGCGCCTGCCCCATCGCCGCACCGTGGAGATATGGGTATGGGTGGTAGCGTTGGCGTAAGGTGAATCTTGCGCTACTCTCCACCCAGGGCCAGTCCCGCTCCCCGCTGATATGGACCACGTGCGCCACCTCCAGCAACGCCTCCAGGTTCTTCACCACAGCCTGGTTGATGCTCCGGGCGCCCGTGCTGCCCCCGAATATCAATAGGACCCGCTCCCCCTCTGGCAGCCCCAGCGCCCTTCGGGCCACCATCCGGTCTATGCCAGCGAACTCTGGCCGGACCGGGTAGCCGGTCACCACCACTTTGTGGGCCGGAAAGAAGGCCCGGGAGTCCTCCACAGTGACCCCGATGCGGGTCGCCAATCGGGCGATAAACCGTACTGCCAGTCCTGGCTCAATGTCCGGGAGATACAACAGAATGGGCACCCGCAGGGCCCACGCCGCCAGCGCCACCGGCACGCTGGCGTACCCCCCGGTGACGAAGAGCGCGTCAGGCCGGCGCCGACGGCCCAACTGCAGCGCTGCGAAGAATCCCTGCGCCAGTTTGATCAGGTTACGCGCGGCCCGCCAGGGCGCCAGTCCGTGCAGGCCCCCGGCCGGGATTCCAGCGAAGGGAAGTCCCACGCGGGCAACCAGCCGCTCCTCCACGCTCCCCCGGCCGCCCACGTAGAGAACCTCCACCGGCCCCGTCGCCTCCAGTGCTTGCAGGACGGCCAGACCGGGATAGACGTGTCCGCCCGTTCCCCCTCCGGCAATCCAGAAATGCATCTCTTTGACCACTGACGACGGATGACGGACCACTGACTGTTTTCACCGCAGAGGGCGCGGAGAACGCAATTTCTCTCTGCGTCCTCTGCGTTCTCTGCGGTTAATCCCTTCACCGCAGCGGGCGCGGAGAACGCAGGGAATGCTTGATTTTTAACTCATTTCCACTCTGCGCCCTCTGCGTTCTCTGCGGTTGGACTTCCTCCCCCTTCCAGTGGCGAGGTGGGCGCCCCCGCGCAACGCTCTCCAGAATCCCCACCGCCGCCAGCGAGGTTACCAGTGACGAGCCGCCCATACTGATGAATGGTAGATTAGTCCCGGTAAACGGGAGCAGCGAGGCGATGACGCCCATATTGAGCACAGCCTGGAAGACCAGAAGACCTGTCAGCCCAGCCGCCAGAAGTCCTCCGAAACTGTCCTTTGCGCGCAGGGCGATGCGGAACCCTCGCCAGGCCAGCACGCCGAACAGTCCAATGACCAGCAGGCAACCGACCAATCCCAGTTCCTCCCCGACGACGGCGAAAATGGCGTCGGTGTGGGCGGCGGGCAGGTAGAATTTCACCCGTCCCTCCCCCAGCCCCATGCCGAAGACCCCTCCGCTGGCCAGTGCATAGAGCGCCTGCTGTGGGTGGTACGGCAGGAGCGAGGGGTCCTTCAGCCCGGCCAGGAAAGCCGCGAACCGCTCGTTTGCGTGGGGGTAGACCGTGATCAACCCCCAGAAGACCGCCGCGCCCATCAGTCCGGCCACGAACAACTGCCCGATGTGGGCGCCGGAGAGGAAGAAGACCAGAAACCCGGCGAAGACCAAGACGGCCACCGCGCTCAGGTCCGGCTGCAGGGCCACCAGTCCCGCCACCAACCCCATCCAGACGGAGAAGGGGATCAGGCCGTAGGAGAGGTCGCGGATGCGCTCCCCTTTGGACGAGGCCCACGCGGCCGCGTAGACCACCGTCGCGACCTTCGCCAGTTCCCCCGGCTGGATAGAGCCCCCCAGCAGAGCGCGCTGGGCCCCCCACTGCGGCCGGCCAACGACCAAGACCAGCAGGAGCAGGGCCAGCGTCCCGCCCAGCAACGGCACGGCCCAGCCCCGCCAGAGGATGTAATCCATCCGGGCCAGCACTACAGCCAGGGTAGTACCCAGCACGACCCACAGGACCTGCCGCTTCAGCCAGTAGAGCGGGTCGCCAAACTTGCCGTAGCCCCAGTCAAAGGTCGTGCTGTAGACCATCAGCAGCCCCAGCATCACCAGGGCGGCAGTGGCCAGCAATAACAGATAATCAGGCGGTCGGGATTCTCTCATTTTCTCTTTTACCGCAGAGAGCGCAGAGAACGCGGAGAATTTTTCTTATTTTCTCTCCACACTCTGCGGTTGAATTGGCAAATCAGGGAAGTCGTTGACAAGGCGGCGGATACCGCTTCGCAAAACCTTTACGTTGAAATTGATGAGCAAACCGACCTTGCACCCCGACAGTCTCAGGTATGAGAGCAATTGAGCCTCGTGAACCGGCAACAGTTGGTCTACGGCTTTGATTTCCACGATTACCTTATCTTCAACCAAAAGGTCCAGGCGATAGCCACAATCCAGCCTCACGTCCTTGTACACAACGGGAAGCGGCTTTTGCTGCTCTACCTTCAACCCTCGCTGGGCCAATTCAAACGCCAGACAGGCCTCATATGCCGATTCCAGCAATCCCGGCCCCAGGGTCCGATGCACCTCTATCGCTGCCTGGATTATCGCCTCTGTAAGCCGGTTCAATTCCTCTCTCACCGCAGAGCGTGCGGAGAGCACAGAGATTTTCAGAATGATGATTTTAAATATTTTCCTCTGCGTCCTCTGCGTTCTCTGCAGTCAAACCCCTAACCAATTCCTTAAACCGGTCGCCGCGCTCGGCGAAGTCCCGGAAGGCATCAAAACTGGTCCCGCCGGGGGAGAGCAACACCACGTCTCCCGGGCGGGCGACCCGCGCGGCGGCCTCCACCGCCTCCTCCAGCGTCCGCACCCGCTGGATGCCCTCTATCCGCCCCGAGGCGGCCTGTGCGGCCTCCTCCACCTTCCCGGCAATCATCTCCCCGGCCTCGCCGAAGGTGATGAGGTAGCGGATCCGCTGCACGGCCTCCCGCGCAAACTCCTCCCAGGGTAACTTCTTATCCCGCCCACCGGCCAGCAGGACAATCGGTTCGGTGAACGACCGCAGGGCCGCCACCACCCGCTCCGGCGCGGTGGCGATAGAATCGTCGTACCACTGGACCCCGCGCCACTCCCGGACAAACTCCAGCCGGTGCTCCACACCGGAGAAGGTCCGCACCACCTGCCGCATCGCCTCCACCGGCACGCCGACGACCCCCGCCAGCGCGCAGGCCGCCAGGACGTTCAGCAGGTTGTGGTCGCCCCGGAGCCGGACCTCCTCCCGGCGGCAGATAACCTCCTCCCTCTCTCCCAGCCGCAGGGCCAGTTGGCCATTGGTCTTGTAGGCGCCCCGGTCCACCTGCGCTCCGCCGCTGAAAAAGACCACTTGCGCCGGAGTCTCCAGCGCCATTGCCCGCGCATTGGCGTCGTCAAACCCCAGGACGGCCCAGTCCTCCGGCTTCTGGAAGGCGACGATGCGCTTCTTGGCCGCGATGTACGCCTCCATCGTCTTGTGCCGGTCCAGGTGGTTAGGCGTGATGTTGAGCACCGCTGCCACGGGCGGGCTAACCGACGTCAGTTCCAGTTGGAAACTGGAGAGTTCCATTACCACCAAATCCCCCAGCGCCATTCTCTCCAGGTCGTCCAGGAGCGGGTTGCCGATGTTGCCGCCGACCCAGGTGGTGCGCCCGGCGGCCCGACACATCTCCCCGACCAGCGCGGTCGTCGTCGTCTTGCCCGCGGAGCCGGTGATGCCGATGACGGTCGCCGGACAGCGCTCCAGGAATAACTGCGCGTCGCTGACCAGCGGGATGCCCTTTTTTCGCGCCTCCACCAGCAGCGGAATGTCCAGCGGCACCCCGCCGCTCACGCAGATAAAGTCGGTCCCCCGCAGGAGCGACATCGGGTGCCCGCCCAGCGCGTAGCGGACGGGCGCATCGGCCAGCGCGGCGACGGCGTCGGCCAGTTCTGCCTTTGTCTTCAGGTCGGAGACGGTCACTTGAGCCCCGGCGCGGGCCAGGAACCGGGCCATCGCCACTCCCTGCCGAGCCAGCCCCAGGACTACCGCCCGCTTCCCGGCCAGGTCGCGAGTTATCATTTCGGACACAGATACACGCAGATTGGACACCGATTTCGTCATTCTGTTATTCGGTCATTTGACCCAGATGTGATCGGGCAGGATGGCGCGGGACGGGCGGACCTCCACCTCGCCGACACGCATCGGCTGGGCGCGGCCGTTCGGGCCCAGCAGGCTGGGATGCACGAAGCAGACCGTCGGCCTCTGGCCGTATTTCTGCTGGTAACGGGCCACTGCCCGTTGCACCTTCTCGCTGATCCCCCGATAGGGATTGTCGTCAAACCAGAGAAGGCCGGTGTTCGTTGGGTTCATTGTTGCTCCTCCTACAGACGAAACGCATCTTTTGGGCAGATGCTGTAGCGCTTCCGCAATTCAGCGGGCAGGGTTATGCCCCTCGTTTTCGCACCCGAACCATTGCAACTCTCCCATCCCTCGTTCGTCCAAAAATAGAGAATCCGCGTTCATTCGCGTTTATCCGCGTCCCCCTACAGCAGCGCCAGCGCGACGCCCGCCATCGCTGCCATCAGTTGGACCAGCCAGAACCGCTGGACCACCTGCGTCTCCGACCAACCCAGGAGTTCAAAGTGGTGGTGGAGTGGCGACATCTTGAAAACCCGTCGCCCCTGCCCATAACGCCGTTTGGTGTACTTGAAGTACAAAACCTGGATGATGACCGAAAGGACCTCCGCCACCGGCACCAGCGCCACCACGGGCAGAATCAGCCATTGACCGGTCATCAGCGCGACCACGCCCAGAGTGGCCCCCAGGGCCAAACTCCCCGTGTCGCCCATAAACAACTGGGCCGGGTGGGCATTATACCAGAGAAACGCGAAGCAGGCGCCCACGACGGTGAAGCAGAAGCGCACCAGGTAAATTTGCCCCTGTAGGTAGGCGATCACTCCGTAAGCCAGAAACGTGCTGGCTGCGATGATGCCCGCCAGTCCGTCCAGCCCATCGGTAAAATTCATAGCGTTGGACGCGCCGATGATGATAAACATTGCCACCGGGATATAGAAAAGGCCGATGTCTATCTTCTGGGGGATGCCCGGTATTGCCATGCTGCGCAGCCCCAAGCCAAAGTGCAGCACCAGGACAATCCCGAATGTCAGCAGAATCTCCACGAGAATTTTCTGGCGTGCGGTCAGCCCTTCCCCCTGTCGGACCCCGCGCACCCCAGACAGGTCATCCGCCGCCCCGATGAGGGCATAGATGAGCATCACCCCCAGCGGCACCAGGATAGAGCGCCCGACCAGGTTCCGCTGGATCAGATTGTAGATGTTCAGCCCTAACGTGATGAGGAGCACCGGCACAACGATCATTAGCCCACCCATCGTGGGCGTGCCCAGTTTAATCTGATGACCGCTGGGGCCGTCAATGCGGATCCGCTTGCCGATGCCGTAGCGGCGCAGGAGGCGAATGAGCAGCGGCCCCCATCCGACTGCCAGAAGAAATGAGATGCTGGCGAGAATCAGTGCAAAGTCCATGGTCGCTTATCGTTTATCGCGTATCGCGTATCGCATATCGCGTATCGCGTATCGCGTATCGCGTATCGCTTATCGTGTATTGCTTGTCGCAAATCGCTGATCGCACTGCTGATGACGGAGCGCCAGCACGACTCCGTTTCACCCATCTGCCCCTTGTTCCTTTATTCCCTTGCTCCTCCGCTCCCTGCTCCCCGTCACCCCTGACTCAGCGCGTTGACGATTTCCTCCATCCGCATCGCCCGGGAACCTTTGACCAGAATCAAGTCCCCCGATTGGATCAGACCTTCCAGCAACTGGATAGCGGCCTGATTGTCCTCCAGGATGTGGACCCGCTCGGCGGGCATACCCCAACGGAGGGCCGTCTCGCCGATGATGCGCCCTCGCGACCCGACGGTGATTAAAACGTCCACCACCTCCATTGCCCGCAGGCCCACCTTCTCGTGCCCTTCCCGTTCGTAGTCGCCCAGTTCCAGCATGTCTCCCAGGACAGCGATTTTTCGCCCCTCCAGTTCGTCCAGCAGGTTCAGCGCGGCCAGCATAGAGGGCGGGCTGGCGTTGTAAGTGTCGTCCAGAATGGTGGATCTGCGCGGGCCGGGCACCGCCACCAGTCGCAGTTGCGACGACGGCGCCGACATCCCCTCTATGATTTCCTGCCAAGTCAGCCCCTCCACGATGCCTACCGCCGCCGCCCGCAGCGCAGTGTGGACGGAGTGCCGCCCCAGAAGGGGGATGCGGACATGCAGGATCTCTCCCCGGTAGTGGAGCCGGAACCGGACCCCCTCCAGCCCCAGTCCCTCAATGCCGTCGGCCCAGAGGTCGGCTTCCGGAGAGAGGCCGTAGGTGAAGACGCGCGCCGTCGTGGCCGCGCGCATCCCCAGGACATTGGGGTCATCATAATTCAGAATTGCTACCCCTTCCGGCGCCGGCGGCAGGGCCTGGACCAGTTCCGTCTTGGCCTGAATGATGCGCTCCATACTTCCCAGTCGCTCCAGGTGGACCGGCCCGATAATGGTGACAACGCCCACATGCGGGAGTGCGATCTGGGCCAGGTGGGCAATTTCCCCCACGTCGTACATTCCCATTTCCAGCACGACCCGCTCGGTGTCGGGCGTCAGCCGCAGCAGGGTCAGCGGAAGGCCGATCTCGTTGTTGTAGGACTTCTCGCTCTTCAAGGTGCGGTAGCGGCGGGCAAGGACATCGGCGATGAGTTCTTTTGTAGTGGTCTTGCCCACACTGCCGGTGACTCCGACCACGCGGGGCGAATGGCGGCGGCGCCAGAAGGCTGCCAGCCGCTGCAGCGCATCCAGCGGGTCCGGGACCTTCAGCAGCACGGGCAGGGTCCATGTCTCCGGCAGCACGGGCGGTGAGAAAGTGAGGTCTACCACCGGCGCGGCGGCCTCCACCGGCCGCGCGACCAGCGCCATCGCAGCGCCCCGGGCCAGCGCGTCCGCAACGTAGTCGTGGCCATCGGCCCGCTCCCCCCGCAGCGCAACGAAGACCCCATCTTTCGACACCAGACGGGAATCCACTACCACCTCGGTCGGCCGCCGTTCCAGCGCCGACGGCCGCACACCTGTCAGCCCTTCCAAAACATCCGCCAGTGTCAACATCTCACAACCTCTCTGAAACCGTAGAGGGCGCAGAGAAACCTTTTCCAATCTCTGCGTTCCTGCGGTTAGTTGCTCATCATCGGAAACAGCCGAGTGGCCAGCCGCTGGAAGACAATCGCGGCGGTCTGCGAGGCCCAGGGCGATGTGCGGGGACGGTCCAGCCGCACCAGGATCAGCAGGCGCGGCTCCTCCACCGGCCCGTACCCCACGAACGACGCAATGGTCCCGCGCGGGTCGTATCCGCCGGGGACCGGAATCTGGGCTGTGCCGGTCTTCCCGGCGACCCGATAGCCCGGGACGGTGGCCTGCGGCATATGCCGCTCCACCGCCTGGGCCAGAATCTCCGAGACGGCCCGGGCGGTCTCAGGAGAAATGGGCTGCCCCCGGACGACGGGGCGGGATTCCAGCACCGACCCGTCGGGCCGAATCTGTCGGGCAACCACGTAAGGCCGCATCAGCCGCCCCTCGTTGGCGACCGCTGCCACCGCTGCCGCCATCTGCATCGGCGTCACCGCAATCGCCTGCCCGTAGGCGTTAGTCCCCAGGTACGAATCATACCAGTCCAGGTCTCCCACCATGTGCACCGTCCCGCCGACCTCTCCCTGCAGGTCCACTCCGGTGGGTTGCCCGAAGCCGAAAGCCCGGACATATCGGTAGAATGTCCCCGGCCCTGTCCGGGTTGCCAGCCAGGCCGCGCCGACGTTCAGGGAATGCCCCACCAGCCCGACCAGGTTCTGCTCCCCGTAGGCCTTCCCGTCCCAGTTCGTAATGACCTGCCCCCCGACCTCTATCCGTCCGGTATCTACATACGTGCCCTGGGGGGAGACAGCGCCGCTATCCAGTGCTCCCGCCAGGGTGATGATTTTGAAGGTGGAGCCGGGTTCGTACTGGGTGTTGACGGCCGGGTTCAGGAAAACCTCTTCCCCTTTCTCTTCCATATACACTTCATACTGGTTCGGGTCAAAGGATGGCTGGACAGCCAGTGCCAGGATGGCCCCTGTCCGGGGGTCCATCACCAGAATCAGGCCGCTATCCGCCCGGTACTCTTCCAGAGCGCGAGCCAGTTCCTTCTCAGCGGCCATCTGCATAGCCAGGTCCAGCGTAAGAACCAGGTGATTGCCCCGCTGAGGGGCGGGAACCCGGCCTTCTTCTTGAGGGAGCGGCTGCATACCGGACGCATCCGCCTCGGCGACCAACTGCACCGTCTGGGGACGGAGCGCGCGGTCGTAGTACCCCTCCAGTCCGTAGAACCCCTCCCCGCTGTAGGCAGTGAAGCCCAGCAGGTGGGCCGCCAGGGTCTTGTGGGGGTAGTGTCGCAGCCAGCGCAGGCGGGCCCAGACTCCGGATAGTTTTAACTCCTTAACAGCTTCTCCCTGCTCCCAGGAGACGTAGGGGGCCAGAATGACGCCCTGGGAGGTATGCCCCATTGTTGCGGAGAGGGTCTCGGCGGGAATCTGGAGAATCGGAGAAAGGGCTTTTGCGACTCCCGTCACATTCGTAACATACGCAGGACTGGCCCAGATTGTATAACGGGGTACGCTAATAGCCAAGGGAAAACCGTTGGCGTCGGAGATGGAACCCCGAGGAGGTTCAGGAAGTGCCAGATTCCGGATCCGTTCCTGGACTGCCTGTTGGCGATAGTCGGTGCCGTGAACGACCTGGACGTCCAACAGGCGCCAGAGGAGGAGTAGAGCCAGGGGCGCCAACAGAAGTACCAGAAGTGTCAGCCGGGGACGAATATAGACGGGCATGGTCAGGGACCTACAGTTTCCACCTGGGAAGCAGGGACGAAGCCTCTCTGGATGGCTTGCTGTAACAGGTTCTGTTGCTTCTCCCCGATTTGCTTTTCCAAGGTCGCATTGATCGCCTGGGTTTGGAGGAGCATTTCCCGGAGGTTCTGAACATGTCGGGCTTGAAGTGTCGTATAACTGACCAGTCCCAGATAGAGCGACGCCAGTAACCCGCTGACAATCAGCAAGCCGAACAGGAACAGCGCCCCCTGGCGGTTCAGGTCCCCTCCCTTACGGAAACCGAAATCCCAGCCCTTCCCGCGCCGACGGGGCCGGGGAGGGCTGGCGGGACGATCGTTGCTGGACGACCGGACGTCCTCAGGTTTCCGCTGAGTCTCTGTCATTGGACCACTGACGACTGACCACTACCGGCTGATCTTCTCCGCCGCCCGCAGCCGGGCTGAACGGGCCCGGGGGTTGGCGGCGACTTCTGCTGCATCGGGCCGGATCGGTTTTGGGGTCAACACCCGCACCTGTGCCCGATGCCCGCAGACACACACCGGGATTTCCGGCGGACAGATGCAATCCCGCGCCTCCCGATGGAAAAACTGTTTGACGATGCGGTCTTCCAGGGAATGGAAACTGATGACGACCAACCGCCCGCCTGGACGGAGCGCCTCCAGCGCCTGGGGGAGGACCGCTTCCAGCGCCTCCAGTTCCCGGTTGACCGCAATCCGCAACGCCTGAAACGTCCGCGTGGCGGGGTGAATCCGCTCCCGCCGCCCCACCGTCCGCTCTATCAGCATGGCCAGTTCGGCGGTCCGATAGATAGGACGGGCAGCGACGATAGCTTCCGCAATCCGCCGCGCTTGCTTTTCCTCGCCATATCGGTACAATAAATCTATCAGTTCCCGGACCGAAAGGGTGTTGACCAGGTCGGCGGCGGTCGCCCCCTCTGAGGGATCAAACCGCATATCAAGGGGGCCGTCCTGGGAAAACGAAAACCCCCGGGCAGGGTCGGCCAGTTGGAGGGAGGAAAGCCCCAGGTCCAGCAGCACGCCGTCAGCCGGTATGAAATCTTTGGCCAGGTGAATCAAATCGGCGAATGAGCCTCTGCGGAGGACTGTCCGGTCCCCATAGGGCGCCAAGCGCTCCCGGGCGACCCCCAGTGCCGCCGGGTCCCGGTCCAGGCCCAGCAGCCGACCGTCGGGGGCGGAGGCGGCAAGGATTGCCGCCGCGTGCCCCCCTCCGCCCACCGTCCCGTCAATATAGATGCCACCGGGCCGGACCTGCAAAAACGATAGCACTGCTTGTAAAAGAACGGGAACGTGCAGCGGAGGATAGCGCTCTTGCGAGGAGGACGTTACACCCCCAGGTTGGCCCATCGCCCGGCGTTTTCTTCGTTCTGTGTCATTCGGGCTTGTACTTTGGCCCACTCTTCGGGATTCCAGATTTCAATGTAGGTGTCGCAGCCGGCGATGACCACCTGTCCATCCAGGCCGGCGTACTCCCGCAGCGATTGAGGGATGACAAAGCGGCCTTGAGTGTCGGGCACGATGTCCACCGCGCCAGCGAAAATCAGCCGCCGAAGGTCCCGGGCGTCCCGGTCCATCGTCGGGAGAGAGGAAATGCGCTCCCGATATGCCTGCCAGGCCTCTATAGAGTAGATGACCAGGCACCGGTCCAACCCTTTGGTGATGACCATTCCCCCGGCCAAGGCGTTACGGAACTTCGCCGGGACGACCAGGCGGCCTTTATCGTCTATGGTGTGGATGTACTCGCCCAGGAACATTTGTTCTACCCCTTCCCCCACTGGCGCGGCGAAGATTGGGCAAAACGGGGAATTGTATTCCACTTTATACCACTATGTGCCATTATACACCACTTTTCCCAATTTGTCCAGTATCTGGCAGAAATTTTAAGGTTTTTTATGGGCACAGATAGGGTTCGGCGAGGGCGAAATCCCGGGAATATCCGATTCCTGATCCCTCCTCTGGTGGTGGTCTTCCTTATCGTCGGACTGTTGGTACCGACGGTCGGAACCGCCATTGCGCCCGACTCCCGCTTCGGCGTCGTCGCCGCCCATGAGGCTCCCTGGGCAGCCGCCGATCTGGGGGTCGGCTGGACCCTCATCCCCTTCCGCTGGGACCACATCCAGCCCGCCGGCCCTGCCGACTGGAACCCTCCCCTCTCCGATGAGCAACTGACCCTGGAATTCGCCCTGGGCCGCCAGGTGGTGGGCCTGCTGACCGGTATCCCCTCCTGGGCTGCCGACCCCGCCACCGGCCTGCCCCGGGGCCTGGAGACTGCTCCTGGCGACCCCGAGAATCTCTGGGCCGCCTTTGTATGGACGGTGGTCCGGCAGTACGTGGGACGGATTGACCACTGGGTGGTCTGGGAGGGGCCGGACCGACCGGAGAACTGGCCTGGGTCAGCCGCGGATTTCGCCCAACTCCTGCGCGTGACCTGGACAGTAGCCCGGCAGGCCAACTCCCGCGCTGTCATTCACTTGGGCAGCGTATCTCACTGGCCCGATGTCCTCCGGGGCAATCCCCCCTTCGTTCGCCGCCTTCTGGACGCGCTGGCGGCTGATCCTCATGCCCGCGCTTATGGCTTCTACTTTGATGTCCTGACGCTGGATGTTTACAACCAGCCGGAGAGTATCTACGACCTCACTGTCTTTTACCGTCGCCTGCTGGGGGAGTATGGCCTTCAAAAGAAGATATGGGTAGAAACCGGTAGCGCGGTGTCGGAGGAGGGTGGGGAAGACCTGCTGCCGGAGGAGCAGGCGGCCTTTCTCATTCAGGCGCTGACGTTGGGGATTGCGGGCGGCGCCGAACGGATGGCTGTCTATCGGATGGTGGATGGGGTGGGGGAGGCCCCGTATGGCCTGATCGGTGCGGACGGTGCTCCTCGCCCGGCCTTCGCGGCCTTTCAGATGGCCGCGACCTATCTGGGGGGCTTCCGCTCCGCCCAATGGGAACGGCGGGACGATGTCAGCGTGGTAGTGGTGGATCGGGGGCCGCAGGTGACGACGGTCGCGTGGGCCCGCACTCCTGTGACTCAAACCCTTATGCTGCCGGCGCAGACGACGCGGGCGTTGCTGGTCAACGCGCGCGGCGATGCCTGGATTGTCCATCCCGACCGGGGCTACTACCTGCTCACGCTCCCGGGCTGTGCCGGGGAGGATATCTGCCGGGTGGGTGGGATGCCGTTTCTGCTGGTGGAGGAAAACGGCGCCGGGATTGTTGCCTTTCTGCCGTCTTCGCCCACCGCGCCGGGAGTGGAGCTGCCTCCTCCCCCCACTGCGACCCCCAGCCCAACGCCGACCCCTATCCCGGCAGCGACGTTCACCCCCACGCCCACTCCAACTCCCACAGTAACAGCTTTTCCCACTGTCTCTCCGACTCCTACCCCTGCGAGTATGCCTGCGGCGACGGTCCCGGAGCCCGTTTCTGTCCTTCTGGCCGGTGCGCTGCTGGGAGGGTTGGGCGTTGCCGGTCTGGTGGCAAACCGGAAACCCCGCCGTCGGAAGAAAAAGAAATAACAAGTTTGCGGCGGGCGGCGAAG
>DAOTWK010000049.1:0-4841 GCA_034435815.1 Anaerolineae bacterium
CTTCGCCGCCCGCCCCCCAACCCCTACCTTCTGCTGAGTATACTTGTCAGCGCGGCCCCGATGCCATCTATGACCACATCCCAAGGCGAGGGCGTTCGCCCTGGGACAAAGGACTGGTGGACTTCGTCGGTGACGGCGTAGAGGACCGCCAGCCCGAAAGCCAGAAACCGAACCCGGGCGGATAGGGGACCGTCTCCTCGCAGAGCCCCCAGGTAGAACCACGCCAGCACCCCGTAGAGAACGGCGTGCCCCGTCTTTTTGACCACCGTATCCAGCCACGGCTCCGGCGCGTGGGGCAGGTCTGGCTGCGCAGAGAGCCAGAAAATGAACCCCATCCAGGTCAGAGCCAGCAGTCCCCAGAGCGCCCGACGTTTCACCGTCTACACCCCGTACGCCCTCTCCACCTCCGTCACCAGCCGCATCCACGAGCGACGCTCGCGGACATCGCGGGCGGCCTCCATGCCCAGCCGGCGACCCCGGTCCGGCTCCTCCAAGAGACGCAGAACCGCACCGGCGAAGGCCGCCTCGTCTCCGGGGGAGACGAGCCAGCCCGTCTCCCCGTGACGGATGACCTCGCGGATTTCCCCCACCGCCTCGGCGACGACCGGCACCCCTGCCCCCAGCAGGTCCAGCAGTTTGACCGGACATTTGGCCCGGTTGACGAGCGTATCGTCAAAGGGATAGATCGCCAGAGTCGCCTGGGCGAAGACGTCCGGCAACCGCTCCGGCTCCACCCATCCGACGTACTCCACCGCCTCCGCCAGTCCGGCCCGCCGGGCCTCTTCCAGCAGGCGCGCCTCTTCCCCAAACAGCCCCTCTCCCACCACCCGCAGGCGAGCATCGGGGACCCGTTCCCGCACCCGGCGCAGCAGGCCTACCACGCGCGATACGGGAAACTCAAAGAAACGGGTGTAGAGAAGGATGACGGGTGGGCCCTCGTCGGTTCGGAGGGACGGAGGCACCTCTGGACCAGCCCACCCATTGGGGACGTAGAAGACCTGTCCCGGTGGCACTCCCAGCGCCCAGACCAGGCTCTCCAGGGTGCGGCTGGCGACGGTGACGGCATCCGCGTGGGTCAGGCCCCAGCGCTCCTGCCAGGCGAAGAACCGCCGCTGGGCCGGGGTGTAGAGGAACCGCCCAGAGACGGGGTCGGTCATGTCGTTCCAGCCGCCGGGGCCTTCCCAGTCGTCGCTATCCACGACCAGACGGGGCCGTCCGGCGCGCGGTCGCAAGGCCAGCAGGACGTGAGCCAGGCCGCTGTAGGCCTTGGGCTTGAAGAAATGGATAACGTCGGGCCGCAGGGCCAGGGCGCGGACTACCAGCCGCCGGGCCGTCCACAGGTGGAAGAGAAGGGGAACGCGAGGCGGAAGGGGGATATTTTCCACCCTCACCCCGGTATCCTCCCCGCATCGTCCGGCGTCTTCCGGGTTCTGCCAGGGCGGGAGGAGCAGGGTGACCGCGTGCCCCCGGGCCGCCAGCGCGCGGGCCATCGGGAGGGCCCGGACGGACATCGTCCCCCGGGGCCGCAGGCCGAAGGGACCAATCATCACGATGCGCATAATAGGGGTTGCCGGTAGTTAGTAACCGTCAGCCGTCAGTAACAAGCAGGCGGATTTCTGCGAAACGGCCCTCCACATAAATCCGATGCCGGATGCCCAGGCCAGGGCGCGGGTGCTCCGATAGCCCGACCTGCAGAGGCCACGCTGTTTCATCGGGACGAGACGAGAGGTGAGCGATATATTCCGGGTACAGGTAGGCCGCTACCGTTTCGGCCCACTCTTCGCTGGCCGCGCGAAGGGTTCGGCGGAGGCCGGATAATCCGCTGCCGTACCATGTCGGGCCCGGCTCCTCCCCAACAAAATGCACTAACTCCCGGACCATCCGGCCTGGTCGGCCCAGAATGCGGGCCACGATATTCGCCGTCCGGGCATCCCAGGCGTGGCCCAGTTCATGCACCACCGCGACCTCTCCCAGCCATTCCGGTTGCTGGTGGAGGATCGGCTCTCCGATGACAATGCGCATCCACGGGGGGCGGGGCCAGAAGGCATACAGTCCCCCGCCGCCCTCTTTCCGTTTCTCCAACCGGATGTTCCCCAGTGCCTGGCTCATCCCTTCGGCTCCGCCCAGCGCCTGCGCCATCCGCTGTACGGCGCGCAGAACCAGGGCCCGCTCGTCCTCTGCCCATTGCCAGGGCGCGACAATGAACAGCCCATACGGCCGCAGGTCCTGAGCCCAGCGGTCGGCGCTCATCCCAGCATCTCCACGAACGCCGCCAGCCGGGTGGCCACCTGCTCCTCGGCAAAGGCCCGAAAGTCGTTGTGGTCGGCCTCCAGGAGGAGCGCCGGTACCCCCAACTCCCGGATCAGCCGGTCCCGCTGGTCCATCTGCCCGATGGAATACGGCTTGCAGGACCGGTCGGAGTGGAGAATGGCCCCGTCCAACTGATACTCCTCCACCATCTGCCGCATCGTCCGCAGTTTGTGGCCTGTCCCCCGGTTCAGGATGGGGTAGATGTACGTGCGGGCCATAGACTCCCAGAGGTCGTCCGGATCAATGAGCGGGGCCAGTTCGCCCCAGGCGTTGGTGTAGGTGGAGGCGACGACGGCGACGCCGTGCTGGGCGAGAAACTCCGCCAGGTAGCGCAGCCGATACCAGATGGGGAGGTTATCCCAGAGGACGCGCTTCCTTTCGTTTTTAACGGCGCCGATTCCGGCAGCGATGCGCTCATCCACCTCCTTCAGCAGCGCGGCGTAGAAATCCACTGTCTCCGGGTCGCCGCGCATCTCCACGATAGGGGCCATCTGGATGAACTGGTCAAAGACGGAGATGGGGGCCGGTCGGTGGCGGCAGCGCTGCAGGATTTCCAGCCAGAGTTCAGATGCCCGCTTGCTCAGCAGGCCCACCTGCCGCAGTTTTCGCTCGTCCAGCCGCTTCCCGGCGATGCGTTCCAGGACCGGCACTGCCTCCTCCAGTTGCCGCCGAACGTAGCGGACGGCGTGCTCTGCCGCCTCCTCGGTGTAGACGAAGGGGGTATCTATCAGCACCAGCGGGGCGCCGAAATATTCGGCCAGGACCCGATACCAGAAGAGGACGGTCTGGCAGATGTTGGTGCAGGCGAAGAGGACGTCCGGTTTGGGGAGGCGGCCCACCGGAGTCTTGCCGGAGAGGACGGCGCCGATGTCGGTGCGGGCGTAGGAGCAGAGGTCGCGAGAGTATCCGGCGCTCTCCGCCTCAGACGCGATATCCACCGCCACCCGGGCCGTCCCACAGATGGCGGCGTGGTTCTCCGGGTAGAGAACGTAGAAATCCAACGCCTTTAGAAGTTCCACCGGCGCGCCGGAAGTGACCCAGGCCACTTTGCGGTAGCCGTCCGCGTAGCGGCCCGCCAGCCAGTGCCGGGCGACGAGTTCTTTGGTGCGGGGGGCAATGCGGAGCGGTGGGGCGAGATACCGGGTGTCCCAACGGGCGGGTCGGCGCTGGGCCTGCCATCGCTGCAGGCGGAGAACTGCCGGTCCTAGAACATTTACGTTCCAGTGGTAGCGCAGGACAGTCAGGGGGTTCATCGGCGGCCCTCCTCTGGAGTCTGGCTGGCCACCATTTCTAGAAACGCCTCTATACGGGTGAGGGTCTGGCCGGAGAGAGGGTCGTTCAGGTCCATTTCTATGTGGACGGACGGCAGACCGGCCTCCTGGAGCCCTCGGCGCAGGAGGGGCAGGTCAAAGAGTTCCGGCTCGCAGAACTTGACGTCGTAGAAGATAACGCCGCGCGCGCCCGTTTCTCGGGCCATCTGTACCAGATGTCGGAGCCGCTCCGCGATGGGGCTGCCCCGGGTGGGGTCGGGTGGCCCGTTCAGGATGCGTTCCGCCATCCGGCGGAAGGGGTCGGTGCCGGCGCCGGGCGGGTAGAGACGGCGTCCGCAGCAAGCCAAGTCGTCCGCGACAACCGTGCCGCCCATTTTGTTGACCGCGTCCAGAAGCGCCATCGGCTCAAGGACAATGCCGGAGAGGAGAATGGGGAGACCGGCGCGCGGGTCGGCGGATGGGATATCCAGGGCGGCGCGCGCCAGAGCGGAGAACTGCTCGGCGGGGAGGTACTCTCGGGCCCGCACCAGCCGGTAGAAGGCCAGGTCGGTCAGGGGGAGCGCGCGGCGACGGCGGTAGAGTTCTGCCAGCAGGCCGTCCGCTTCCTCCTCCCGACGGATGCTCTCCATCAGTTCCGCCTCCGATGGGGCGCGGCCGGTCACCGCGACCAGTTTTTCGTAGAGGGCGCGGCATTCGTCGGCGAGAAACTGGAGGTCGCTCTCACGGCGGCCGCGCGGGAGATAGAGGGGAAAGACCGGCTGCCGGGGCCGCACGAAGTCCAGCAGAAGGCTCCCCAGCCCCTGGAGCGAGTCGCAGGCGTGGGGGACGATGATGACATCCGCTACCTCCAGACCGTCCTTCAGGAGAAATGAGAGCGCGTTGCCCACAATGGAGCAGACGTAGGGCTGGAGGTGAGCCGCCCCGGGGGCCGGATCCACGCGCGGCGGCCCCCAGACCTCCACCGGGAGCAGGCCGAAGGCCCGCAGCAGGGCCCGGGGGTAATGGATAGGGAGGACGGCGGCGATCCCCCCACTCCGCTCTTTCCAGGCGCGAACGGTTTCGGTGCGGGAAGGAATGGCAGAGGTGGATTCCATTGGGCCTCCTGGGTTGGTCACCGTTGCTCTAATTGTAGCACAAAGTCGGGCGGGCAAAAAGTGCCATCCCCGAGGGGTCAAACGGACGTGCCAGGCACTTCCGAAAGTGCCTGGCACGTTCTCACGATTTCAAACAGACGTGCCAGGCACTTCTGAAAGTGCCTGG
>DAOTWK010000050.1:0-10413 GCA_034435815.1 Anaerolineae bacterium
CAAAGGGCGATGGAGCCTGCCCGCCGGTTTCGTGGAGTACGACGAGGACCCGGCCACCACGGCGATTCGGGAATGTCGGGAAGAGACGGGGTTGGAAGTCCGGCTGACATCCCTGCTGGACGTGATTCCAGGAGAGGGACTGCCGGGTGAGGCCAGTTTCACCGTGGTGTATCAGGGTGAGATCGTGGACGGCGCCCTCCGGGCCGGAGACGATGCTGGGGCAGCGGAATTCTTCCAGCCGGACGAACTCCCACCGCTGGCTTTCGCCTCTGTCCGTCAGGTGGTAGAACGCTGGAAAAGCGGCTATTATACTATATATAAGTGAAGTTCAGGGTGGACGGCAGAACCGCCCACCCTGAACCTTTCCTACAGGCCCGAGACTACGGCTGGCTCCTGGTAGCCTGGCAAGATTCCACCGCCTCCTTCAACCGGGACGCCGGTTCTTCACCCCCCGCGACCGCACTGACCATAGCCCCCAAAATATCCCGACATCGCTCATAGCCAGGAACGGCCGGTTCCGCCACGGCGTCCAGTTCCAGCAACGCAAGGGCGTCGGAATATTGGGGAATCTTCTCCAGCAGTGCCGCCTGGGCCTCGGGGGAAAGCCGACGATGGGGAAGGTAGCCATAGACGGAGACCCAGCGGTCCTGCTGGGCCTGTTCGTTCATCCAGCGGACCACCAGCCACGCCGCCAGTTGTTGCCGGGGGGTCGTGGGCGGGATGAACCAGGACAGGCCGAAAAGATCGGTGGCCGGCGCGCCAGTATGGGTCGGCAGGGGCGCCACAGCCCAATCCAGTCCTCCCCGCTTTGCGGCAACCTGGCGGTAGTGCGGGATGTGCGCCGTGTTGCTGACCACGAAGAGCACCCTTCCGGCCCCGAAGTCCGCTTCCGCCTGCTCCCAGCGAGCCTCCCGGAGGGCGCATCCTTCCTGCACCAGCGCCTGCAGGAACATCAGCGCCTCCAGTCCCCCGGTCTCCCCGAAAGCATACGCTGTCCCCTCGGAGTTCATCATCCGACCGCCCCAACCGATGAGCATGCGGACAAACGCGCGGTCGTCGGCGGCAAATTCGTAGCCGTAAATACCGCTGGCCGGGTCAGATGCGGCGCAGGCCATTTCCCGGAACTCCTCCCAGGTACGGGGCGGATGGTCATAGCCCAACTGGTGAAGTCGTCCCCGATTGTAGACCAGGAGTCCCGCCGAGAGAGCGAAAGGGAAACCATATCGGCCCGGAGGCCGGCTCAATTGCCCAACCTTCAGGACGGAGGGGAAGAACTCCTCCAGTTCCCCCACCGAGAATCCCCACTGGCGGCTCTTCAGGTAGGGCGTCATTTCCACGGCCAGCCCCTCCGTTGCAACAGCCGCCAGATAACCCGGAGAGACAATGGCCAGAGCGGGGAATTTCTTCGCTGAAGCCCCCTCCCGAATGCGCTCGTAAAGGGCAGCGGGGTTCTCCAGACGCTCCCCCCGCACCGCGATCCCCCATCGGTTGGTCCCGTTGAACCGGTCCAGCATCGCCAGCAGAGCATCCTCATGGGACGCAGGATACCAGACGGTGATGACCTCCCCGCGCGGGTCCAGATTCTCCAGGTCACCGTACAGCGAAACCGTCGCCGCCAGAGAGGAAGGGCGCGAAGGTTGTCCGGCGCACCCTGCCCCGATCAGGCTGATCACCAGTACAATGAAGATACCAACGTGCTGACTCTTCAACAAGTGCTCCTTATACGGTACAGTTTGGCTGGACGACCGTCCACCCGCCGGTATCCCCCCGTCTCCTGAAGGACTCCGGCAGCCAGGACTTTACGGCGAAAGGCCCGCCGATCCAGTTTCTCACCGAGGATGCATTCATAAGCGGCCTGCAATTCGCTCAGGGCGAACGTCTCCGGCAGAAGTCCGGCAACGACGGCCGGGCATTCCAGTTTGTGGCGGAGATGCTCCAGGGCGCGGGCCAGGATGCGGTCGTGGTCAAAGGCCAGAGGGGGAAGGGCGCGCATAGGCCACCAGCAGGCCTCGGCGGCATCATCGCCCGCCCGGGGCTGAATCTGGTCGGCCCGGACCAGGGCCAAGTACGCCACGGTAATGGTCCGTCCGCGCGGGTCTCGCCCAGGGTCGCCAAACGTATGGAACTGTTCCAAATAGACATCCCGGACGCCGGTTTCCTCCTCCAATTCCCGCAACGCGGCCGTCTCCAGCGATTCATCTATGTCCACAAATCCTCCGGGAATCGCCCACATCCCGGCGAAGGGGGGATTCCGACGCCGGATCAGCAACACCTGCAGGTCGTTCTCCCGCAGGGTGAAGATGACAACGTCCACCGTCACCATCGGCCTGGGATGTCCGTTTAGTGCCATTCCCGTATTCTCCCCGCATAGTATAACCTACCCGGCCGGTTTGGCAACTCCCACTCTCTGGGGTATAATCCTCACATCCTGATGCATTGCCGAGGGCGGGGAGCCCCCAGAGACTCACCCTTTCATCCCGTCCGCGCCCTCTTCGGAGGCCATCTATGCGTGCACTGATTACCGGAGCCGGGGGATTCGTCGGACGCCATCTGTGTGAGTATCTTCTGAGCCAGCCCGACTGGGAACTTTTGGGGACATCCTATCCAGAGCCGGTGGAGGACTCCCGACCCCGGTCGTGCCTCTCCCTGGTTCATCTGGACCTACGGGATGGGGCACGGGTGGCCGAAGTGGTGGGGGATTTCCGGCCCGACGTGGTCTTCCATTTGGCGGCTCAGTCCTACGTTCCCACCTCCTTCGCCGACCCCTGGGAGACGATAGAAAACAACCTGCGGGCTCAGTTGAACGTGCTGGAGGGCGTGCGGCGGGCCGGGCTCCCGTCGCGGGTCATCGTCATCGGCTCCAACGAGGAGTACGGCTGGCCCCGTCCGGAGGACCTGCCCCTCACCGAGGAAAGCCCACTGCGTCCGGTCAACCCGTACGCGGTCAGCAAAGTCGGGCAGGACTTCCTGGGGCTTCAGTACCATCTGGCCTACGGGATGGACGTAGTGCGGCTGCGGCCGTTCAACCATACGGGTCCGGGGCAATCCTCGCGCTTTGTCGTCCCGGCCTTCGCCCGCCAGATTGCCCGTATTGAGGCCGGGCTTCAGGAGCCGGTGATACGGGTGGGGAACCTGGATGTGGCGCGGGATTTCACCGATGTCCGGGACATCGTCCGGGCCTACTATCTGGCAGCGACAGAGGCCGAGGCGGGAGAGGTCTACAACCTGGCCTCCGGTATGGCCCGCTCCATCCGCTGGGTTCTGGAGATGCTCCTTTCATTTACGGACGCAGAGGTTCGGGTGGAGGTGGACCCGGCCCTTTACCGCCCCGCCGACGTGCCCGTCATCTACGGGAGCGCGGAGAAATTCCGCCGCCGCACAGGCTGGGAGCCACAGATTCCCTTTGAGCAGACGTTGAAGGAAACCCTGGAGTACTGGAGGAAATTATGCCCAGAGCCCTAATCACCGGTATCACCGGACAGGACGGTTCGTATCTCGCAGAATTTCTGCTGGAAAAGGGGTACGAAGTCATCGGTATGGTGCGTCGCACCAGCACGGTGAACTTCAGCCGCATCCAACACATCCAGGACAAAATTACCCTGGTCTCCGGCGACCTGCTGGACCAGGGGTCGCTCATCGCCATCCTGCGGGACTATCAGCCAGATGAGGTCTACAATCTGGCTGCCCAGTCCTTTGTCCCCACTTCCTGGGAGCAACCCGTCTTCACCGGCGAGGTCACCGCGCTGGGGGTCACCCGGATGCTGGAAGCCATCCGCACCGCAGATCCCAGTATCCGCTTCTACCAGGCCAGTTCCTCGGAGATGTTCGGCAAAGTCCGGGAGGTCCCCCAGAACGAACTGACCCCCTTCTACCCCCGCAGTCCCTACGGGGTGGCGAAGGTCTATGGGCACTGGATCACGGTCAACTACCGGGAGTCGTTCGGCATATATGCAGTATCTGGAATATTGTTCAACCACGAAAGTCCCCGTCGCGGCCTAGAATTCGTTACCCGCAAGGTCTCCTACGGCGTGGCGAAGATCAAACTGGGGCTGGCGAAGGAACTGCGGCTGGGGAATCTGGAAGCCCGCCGGGACTGGGGCTTCGCCGGGGACTACGTCCGCGCGATGTGGCTGATGCTCCAGCAACCCGCCCCCGACGACTACGTTGTCGGCACAGGCCAGACCCACTCGGTACGGGAACTCTGTGAGATTGCCTTCGCTCACGTGGGACTGGACTGGCGGGACTACGTGGTCCAGGACCCCCGCTACATGCGCCCCGCCGAGGTGGACCTGCTGGTCGCCGACCCCTCTAAGGCCCGCCGGGTGCTGGGTTGGGAGCCCACCGTCTCCTTTGAGGGATTGGTCAAAATGATGGTGGATGCTGACCTGAAGTTGCTCCAGGAGGAGATGGAGCGGGGCATCATCCGTCCCGATCTGGAATGAGGCACAACCGTACGAGCAGGGCTAATCAACTGGAATTACCCAGCAAGGTCACCGCGATGGCTATGCATAGCGGATGACCCGACCGCCCCGGCAGAATACCTTTCTCAGGAGAGTAGATGGAGACGCTGTTCGGCACCGATGGCATTCGCGGCACGACCGAATTCACCAATAGGCACCGCTCGCGCAAACTGACGCCGGAACTGGCCCTGCGCATTGGGCAGGCGGTGGGGTGGACCCTCAACCCCTCCCCTGCCGCCGAGGAGGGGGGCAGGGGGGTAGGGGTGAGGGCTATCATCGGCCGCGATCCCCGCGTCTCCGGCATGATGCTGGAAAGCGCTATCACTGCCGGCCTTCTCTCCCAGGGGATAGATGTCCTCCACGCGGGAGTCATCCCCACTCCTGCCGTCGCCTACCTGACCCGCCACCTGGGAGCGAACCTGGGTGTGGTCATCTCTGCCTCCCACAACCCCGCGGAGGATAACGGCATCAAGTTTTTCGGCCCCGACGGCTATAAACTGAACGATGGGCTGGAGGACCGGATTCAATCGCTGGTCCTGGACCCGGCGCGAGTTTTCACTCCCCGGGATACACGCGGGCTGGGCCGCTCCCGCCCGGCCCCCGAACTGGCGGAGACCTACGTGGACTACCTGGTACGCTCCTGGCGAGGGAAGCGAGACCTCTCTGGCATCCGGGTTGTCCTGGAGTGCGCCAACGGCGCCACCTCCTTCGTCGCGCCGGAAGCCTTCCGGCGACTGGGGGCGCAGGTGGAAGTTCTCAACGGCCAGCCAGACGGCCTCAACATCAACGAGAGTTACGAGTACATAGAACCCCGCACCCTGGCCGCCCGCGTGGTCTCCACAGGTGCTCACCTGGGCGTCGCCTTTGACGGCGACGGCGACCGGGTTGTCCTGGTGGACGAACGGGGCGGCATCGTGGATGGCGATGGCATCCTGGCGATTCTGGCCCGTCATTTCCGTGCTCAGGACCTGCTATCAGTCCCCCTCGTCGTGGCGACCCCGATGAGCAACTTCGGCCTGCATGAGGCCCTGCGCCCGCTGGGGATTGAGGTCGTGGAGGCAAAGGTCGGGGACAAATTCGTCTTGGAGCGGATGCGGGAACTGGGAACGGTGCTGGGCGGAGAGCAATCGGGCCACATCCTGATTCTGGATCGTGGTCAGACCACCGGCGATGGCATCTATACTGCACTGGTCGTCGCCGCGCTGATGGTGGACGAAGCAGATAGCCATCTCTCCCGCTTGACCGCCGGGATTCCCCGCTATCCGCAGGCGATGGTCAGCCTGGAGGCGCCCCGCATCTCCATCCCGCTGACAGAGGTGCCAGAAATCCGGGCTGTCCTGGACAGCCTGCGGGCCCGGGCGGGGGAAGGGGCAGAAGTCCTTCTGCGTTACTCCGGCACTGAGGACAAACTCCGTCTCTCCGTCCGGACCCGCGCCAACGGCGACGCGACCGTGCTCACAAAGGAGACCCGCAGCGCGCTGGAACGGATTGTCGCTGAGGTGAGACGGATGGCGGGAGCCAGATAGACAAACATCAGCCGTAACGGGCCCAATCGCTCCCAACGAACGAGGGATAACCATGACTCTGGACCTGACCCGTCTATCTCGCGCAGCCGATGAGATGGGACGCGCGCTGGTCCGGCAGGAACAGGAGTTCGGAAGCCGGGTCGCGGCTGCTCGCCAGTGGATGGAGGAGTTCGCCGAAACCGGTCTCTCCCTTCAGGAAGCTGCTGCAGAAGCCGGAGCGGCTATCCCCACGTCCGAACCCCTGAACACTGTGGTGGCCTGTCCGCCGATCCCCCAACGCTTCACCGTCATCGGCGCCGATGGGAGCGCTATTGGGCCGGACCGCCACAGTCTGGCCCTCTACTACCTCATCAACATCGGCAGTCTGGTCTTCCGACACGGCAGTGGGGAAGCGCCCGAGGCCCGTAGCATCCCTACGCTGGCTTTCCGGGACGAGGACCTTTACGAGGGGGATTTGCTGGTCTCCGGCAACCTGCTGGACGTGCGGCGGGACTGCGCTGAAATTGCCCATCTGTCCGACCTGGTAGAGAATGTGGCGCAGGCCGACAGCCTGCGCTACGGACCGACGCTGGCGCTGGTGGACGGTACGCTCATCCTGTGGGTGCTGGATGACCTTCCCGCCGCAGGGCGAAAGGAGAAAATCGCCTTCTACCTTCGCCAGATGGAGCGCATCCGTGAAAAAGGGGCCGCGCTGGCCGCGTTCATCAGCCGGCCGCGCCACACCGAAGTGGGCAGACTCCTGCACCTGGCCTGGGTTGGCGGCGACCCAGTACGGGCACGGGAAGAGAAAAATCCATTGGGGCGCATTCCCGACCGGACCCTCTTCGCCTCCCTGCCACCCGGTGCCCGCTCGGCTCGCTTCGTCTCGCCCAGCGGCATCAACCGAAATTACTATGGCCCGGCAGGGCATGAGATACAGTTTTTCTATCTGAATGTCGCGACGGAGGGCAGGGAGCCCATCATCGCCCGGGTGGAGATACCGTGCTGGGTTGCGGAGGATTCGGATGCGCTGAGACTGACTCACGCCGGGATTGTCGCCCAGTGCCGCATCCTGGGCGGATTCCCCTACGTGCTGGCCCGCGCGGACGAGTTGGCCTACATCAGCGGGCCCGAGCGGGAGCAACTGGAGGAGATGGTGGGGAATGCACTGATGAGCGCGGGCATCGTTCCTGCTCCCTCCCCCAAAGCATACTACAAGGGGTTGACCCGCAGGTGGAGAGAAATCTGATCTGCCCTAAGGCCAGGGGCAGGTCTGATAGTCGGCACCGATGATGAGACGGAAACCGAACGGGGCATCCGGGTCATCCTGATAGGTCACCCGCTCGTCCGGGATGCCAAACATCTCCTGGAGATACTCCACACCGGTCCCCTTTGCGTAGGCCCGAAAGACAACCAGGATGGTGTGGGGATAATTATAGCGGTCTGGGGTGCCGACCGCTGCCGGAAATCCGGCGCGAACCAGCCGATCCACTGCCAGATCATCCCAATCGGGGTTGGAAGTCCCATTCCACACCTCTACCGGGCTGAAGAAGCGGTTCAGACGGGCTTCTGGCATTGGAGCCATTGCCTCCACCAGGACAGGCTCTATCTGCTCCCAGAGGGGCAGAAATACACGCCCTCCATAGGGAGTTGTCCAGGGCACCACCAGTCCTGGGCCGATGTTGTAAAAGCGAACGTTCTCCTCCTCCAGCCGAAGGGCGACCTGTGCCAGTTGCAGAATTTCGGTCAGGCCGAGATCTGTGACGATCATCTGTCGGGCCTGTGCCCATAAGGCTGGTACTTCCCGCAGCATCCCTGTACTTCGCGCCCGGCGCCAGATGGCCTGAAGTACCTGCTGCTGGCGACGCTCGCGGGAGAAGACACTGGTCGTCAGGCGGGATCGGGCGTACCAGAGCGCTGTCTCCCCGTCCATGTGATGAACCCCCGGCTCCAGAGTCAGGATGGGGTATTCTCCGTTCTCATCCGGGTATGGCCAATGATCGCTCAGGCGGCAATGGACGGGAATATCTATCCCGCCAAGGGTGTCTACAATGCCAATCAATCCGTCAAAATTAGTGCGCACGAAGTAGTCGGCGCGGATGCCCAGGTTGTACAGGAGCGTGTCCCGAAGGAGGGCGGTTCCCCCACCTGGATAATCGTGGGCCTCTCCATAGTAATCGGCAAAATTAATACGGCTCATCCAGAATCCGGGGATATACACGTACAGGTCCCGGGGAATGGAGATTACCGAGACCGCCGGGCGACCAGTCTGTACGGAAACGATGTGGATGGCATCCGTATGCCATTCAGGCCAATCCGGACGCTGGTCACTCCCCAGGACGACGATGTTGATCGCGTCGGAGGCCACCGGGACGGGAGGCACTGGAGTGGGAATAGGTATGGGGGTAGAGAGCACCATCTGCCAGGAGATACTGGGGGTCGGAAACGGTGAAAGAACCACCAGGTACGGCGTTGGCGTCGGTGTGGGTGTTGGCGTCGGTGTGGGGGATGGCGAGGGAGTAGCGGTCGGGAAGGGTGTCCAGGTGGGAGTGAAGGTCGGGGTCAAATAAGGAGTCGGAGAGAGTGACCCTGCAAAAGGAACGGAAGGGATGACGGCCATAGCCGGAGAGGCCCCTTTGCCCATCGCCCATCCTCCCATTGTCATCACACCGAGCACAAAAAGAGCCGCTATGAAGAGCCCCCATAACCCGTACCTGGAAGAGGCGCGGGAGGAAAGAGGCGTTGCAGCCTCATCCGAAGGGGACAGGCCGGAAGGAGAAACGATCGCACTCCCGGTGTCGGAAAAAAGGGTATTGAGGGCCTGCCACAAGTCCGTGGAGGATGTGGAAAGGGGAGCCTCCACATTCATGAACAGGTCCTCTATCCGTCTGCGTAGGTCACGGTCGGGACATTGGGCGCTCATAACGACATCGGGGACTCCCTTGAATTAGGCACAGCCACCATATGCCCAGATAACAGTTCGGTTGCCAGGAGGCGATACTGGTGCGCCCCCCGGCTCCTGGGAGCATACCGGTTGATCGGGTTACCTGCCACCCCGCTCTCCTTCAAGCGAGCATCCACCTCTATAATGGTCCGCAGTACCCGGTGCCCCAATTGTTGCTGCAACTGTTCCAGGACAAGGTGAGAAAGGCGGATGCGCCGGTCGTACATCGTGATCAGGATGCGGTACTCCAGGGATGGATTGGTCCGTTCCCGGACCAGTTTGGCCATCCCGATTGTCTGACGCAGAGAACGGGCAGCGTAGTAGTCGCACAGAAGGGGAATCACCAGCAGGTCAGCGGCTGTGAGCGCATTGAGGGTCAACGGGCCACAAGCAGGAGGACAATCTATCAGGATGACGTCGTACAGGCCGTCTTTCAGCGCGCCGATCTGCTGCTTGAGGAGAAATTCGTAGCCCATCTGACGATAGAGGACCTTGTTGACCACTGAAAGACTCTGGTTAGCCGGGACAATGTCCAGGCCGAACGTCCCGGTTTCTCGGCTGGCGCCGACCAGAGACAGGTTCCCCAGCAGGACTTCGCTGACCGTGTAGCGGATATTCTCCGGCTTCAGACCCAGGGAGAGGGTCAGATGGGCCTGGGGATCCAGGTCCAGAAGAAGGACGATTTTCCCCATCTCCGCCAGGCATCCCCCGAGAGAGAGACAGGTGGTTGTTTTGGCCACTCCGCCTTTCAGGTTACCGATCGCGATAACAGTGGTCATTGGGGAACTCTCCCTTTTGCAGAGCCCGCCTTCCCCACTGCTGCGTGGGGGAAAGCCCTCATCCTTCCCTTTCTCCCCTCTCGGTCAGGGGTGAGGTGGGGGCAACGCACCGCCTGAAAGAGGCACTGCCCGGTACGATTTTTTGAGGCTTTAAACCGTTATGACTTTATTAGGATTCTACAAACCGATACCATTTTAGCCCATTTCCCAGATAGAGGTGTTACGGGGAAGTTACAGGCTGATGACATCGCAGGGCCGGGTTGCGTTCTCCGCTATTCTGGGGTTTAATATGCGCGGATGAAAGCAACCCCGATCGGGCAGAAATGGTGGCTTTGGGGACGGCTGACTCTTCTGGCGCTGCTATTGGTATTGGTCAGCACGTTCCTGCTCTCTTTCCCCCTGCTCCCCTCTGGCCGCGTGGTCCTGGAGGTGGGAGACGTGGCCCCCCAGGACATCCGTTCGCCGCGCCGCATCACCTATGAGAGCGCCATCCGGACCGCCGAACAGCAGCAGCAGGCAGAGGCGGCCGTGCCCCCGCTCTATACGGTGCCGGACCCTAACCTGGCCCGTCAGCAACTGGAGCGGGCGCGCCAGGTGCTGGATTACCTGAGTGCCGTCCGGGCCGACCCCTATGCCACTCTCGCCCAGCGTCGGGCCTGGACAGTCGCCGTGCCTGAGTTGAAAGACCTGCCCCCTACGGTCGCCGACCTGCTCCCCGCTCTCTC
>DAOTWK010000051.1:0-7030 GCA_034435815.1 Anaerolineae bacterium
CTCTTTTGTTGCTGGTCACCGCGTGTCGGCCGGTGGGGACACCCACCCCGTCGCCAACGGTCGCGCCAGCGGATGATGCCCGCTACATCCAGATGAGGGAGCGAATGGTGATTGAGACCATCCAAGCCCGGGGAATCCGAGACGAACGGGTGCTGGAGGCGATGCGGACCGTCCCCCGCCACCTCTTCGTGCCGGAGGAGGAGCGCCCCCAGGCCTATGGCGACTACCCGCTGCCCATCGGCTTCGGTCAGACCATCTCTCAGCCGTACATCGTCGCGCTGATGACGGAACTGCTGGACCTGAAATCCGGCGACCGGGTGCTGGAAATCGGAACCGGCTCTGGCTATCAGGCCGCCGTCCTGGCCTCCATCCCCGGCATAGAGGTCTATTCCATAGAGATTATCCCCGAATTGGCCCGCAGCGCGGAGGAACGGCTGAGGGAATTGGGGTACAAGGTGACCTGCAAGCAGGGGGACGGCTACTACGGCTGGCCAGAGTACGCTCCCTTTGACGCCATCATCGTCACCGCTGCGCCAGACCACATCCCCCCGCCGCTGGTGGAGCAACTGGCCGTGGGCGGGCGAATGGTCATTCCGGTGGGGCCGCCGGGCGGGTATCAGGTGCTCTGGAAACTGGTCAAACAACCAGACGGGGAACTCAAGGCCTACAACTACGGCGGCGTGGCCTTCGTTCCCCTCACCGGGCCAGGGGTCCAGCGGCACCGGATGCAGGAGACTGCCACGCCCAGGCCGAAGTGAGCCGCGCTCCCAGGTAGGCCGCTGCGCCAGCGATCAGGACGACCCGGAAGCCCCAGGAGAGAGCCATCAGGGCCGCCAGAACGGAGGCGACGACCGACAGCGCGCCGTTCACTCCCCACGCCCAGGGCACCAGCGCCGGTTCCCGCTCCTGGAGGGCTCCCAGCAGGCGCGGGAAGGGCATCCCCATCGCGATCCCCAGCGGGGCCAGGCCCAAGCCGGTTACCGCCGCGCGCGCCCAGAAGGGAAGCCCCAATAGCGGCCCCGAGAGCAGGGGCATTCCCAGGCCGTAGAGGACCACCACCCCCACCACGCCTCCCAGCGCCCAGCGCGGAGGGACGCGCGCCGATAACAGGCTCCCCAGTCCCGAAAAGAACAACAACGCTCCCAGTACCCCCGCCATTGCGTAGGCCGGATGCCCCAGAAACAGAATAAACCGCTGGAGGAGGGGGATTTCCACCAGCATAAAGGCCAGCCCCAGAAAACCGAACGGGGCCAACTGCAGGGGCAACCCCTGCGGTTGCTTTCCCTGCGGTGGCTCCCCTGGGGCGGGGGCAAGCCCTGCCCCTACCGTTTTCCGCCCTGCCAGCGGCAGGAGAATCAAGACCACCGCCGCGACGACGGCAATCCCCAACAGCGCCAGCGGCACTAGATATCCCGCTCCGCCGAACGGCTGCCAGACGTGGCCCGCCATCGCCAGCACCTCCGGCATTTGCCGCCAGCGGAAGAAGTGGCCGAAGAACGGGCGGTCATCGGTGGATGGGGCGACGTCAAAGGGATAGTCAGCCAGCCAGCGGGCGCGGTCTTCGGCCTCCAGCAGCCCAACAAAGGCCAGATAATGATCCGGGGTGGGCATCACGTTGTAGCGGTTGGCCTCCTCGGGCCGGATGTCCGGCGCGTAGACCAGGTCCAGGGAGCGCGCGGCGGCGAATTCCCGAATCGCGGCCAGTTCCGGCGCGGTGAAGGGGCCCCGGCGGGCCAGGATGAGCACCTGGTTATAACTGCGCAGGGCGACCAGGCTTCGCGCCGGGTCACCGCCGGTCCGTTCCACCGCCTCTACCGCCAGCGCAAAGGCCCGCACCTCCTCCGAGGGCGGCGACTGGACCCAGCGGACCACCACCAGCAGGCCGTCATCGGTCAGGCGGCGCATTGCGGCGACAAAGCCCTCCACAGTGTAGCGGTAGTTCTCCGCCAGACTGTAGGCGCCGGAGGTGACGGGGTGGTACGGAGCGGAGAGGGCGAAAAGGATGACGTCGTACTCCGGGCCCGCGCGGGCCAGGAAGGCCCGCCCGTCCTCCACAAAGAGGGCCACATCGGGGCGGTCGTAGAGGTCTCCTGCCCAGGCCCCCTGCGCGCGGACGGCGGCGACAACCAGGGGGTTCGGCTCCACCGCCGTCACCGAGCGTGCCCCCTCTGCCAGTGCAACCCAGAGGTCCCAGCCGCCGCGCGGATCCAGGACCAGCGCCCGGGCTCCGGGCCGCAGGCGGTATGGGAGCGCCGTCAGCAGACAATCGGTCAGGGGGGCCGGTTCCGTCGGGTCGGAGACATGGGTGATCGGACTGAGATCATCTCCGTCCACAAAGAGCGCCCGCTGCGGCGGTGGTTGTCCCCGGCAGGCAATGCCCTGCCCGGGGAGACTGCGGATGAGGGAGGACTCTACCACGTCCACCCGCGAGATGCCGTTCCATGCGCGCAGGAGGAGGCGGCTATCGGGGTACTGGAGGGCGTAGGAGAGGCCCTTATAGGGAGAAAGGCGGATTTCCAGGACGGGGGGAGGTCGGAAGGCAGTCAGCAACAATCCCCCGACGAGGGCTGACTGGAGGAGAGCGGCAGGCCATCGGGAACGGGAGAAGAGGAGGGCCGAAAGTCCGCCCAGCGCCGCGGTCAGGAGCACCATGCCCTCGGCGCCGGTGTAGGACGGCGCGACCACCGCCAGCAGACACCCCAGCGCCGAACCGGTCAGATTGGCCGCGTAGGTCCGTCCCACCCGGCCCCGCCGGAGGGAGAGGAGCAACCCCGTCGCCGCCCCCGCGCAGAAGAAGGGGAAGGATAGGGCCACATAGTGAAGGGCCAGGATGCCCCACTGTCGGCCGTCCAGCGCGACGCGGAAGGAATCAAAGGGGAGCACCTGCGTCAGCCCGTAGGAGCCGATGGCGCCCAGGGCAAAGCCCCAGGCCAGGAGCGCCAGCGCCCGCTCCGGGCGGCGAATCCGTCCCCCGACCAGGCTCAGAAACGTCCCACTGGCGCCGAAGCCCAGCAAGGCCAGACTGACCGTCATGAAGGCAAAATGGTAGAACTGGGCGACGGAGAAGAGACGGATGAGGTTGACTTCAAAGGCCAGGCAGGCAGCAGAAAGCAGGAAGAGGGCTGACAGGTCACAGGAAGCAGGTCTCAGGTCACATATTGCGGGGCGCAGGGCGCGGGGCGCACATTGCGGAGAACGGCGCTCCGTTGTACCTGGTACCGGGCTACCGGTGGGAGTCCGGGGCGTATGCCCGTTGTCCATCGTCTATGGTCAATGGTCTATCGTCTGGGGTCCGTAGTCCTCAGGCGATGTCCTCATGCGCCCGCAGGAGGATGCTCTGGCGGACGTAATAGAGGGCCAGGGATTCGGCGATGCCGCTGGCGATGCGGCGGCTCACCTGTGCAGCCACGTCCACGGGGTAGAGCGTTCCCCGTTCGGTCGGGCAGACGACGGTCAGTTGCCCGCCATTGCCCTGGTGGATGGCCCATGCCCCGTTGTGGCGTCGGCGAAAGACCTCCCCGACGAAGGCCACCCAGAGAATCTGGAGCGACCGCGGAGGGGAGGGGGTACGTTCAATCCATTCGTCCAGCAACTGAAGCGCGGTACCGTCATACCGAACCGGCTGGTCGGCGAACCGTTCCAGTTGCCGCCGGGCCTGTTCGGCCAGTTCCACCAGTTGCCGGGCACGATCGGGACTCAGCAGTTGCAGCGGTGAATCCATTATGGCCTTCCTTATGGAGAGTATATCACAAAAGCATTTAGCCGCAAGCAAGCGGTTTACCATTGGGCAGCCTTTTTGCCGATTCCATTATCCCATGTTAAAATATCCGTTCGCAACAGGTGCGAAATGGACCAGATTATCGTCCGGGGTGCCCGGCAACACAATCTCAAAAACATCACCGTGGAGATTCCCCGCAACCGCCTGGTGGTTATCACCGGTATCTCCGGTTCGGGGAAGTCCTCCCTGGCCTTTGATACCATCTTCGCCGAGGGACAACGCCGCTATGTGGAGTCCCTCTCTGCCTACGCGCGCCAGTTCCTGGGCGAGATGCAGAAGCCCGATGTGGACTCCATTGAGGGCCTCTCTCCCGCCATCTCCATTGACCAACGGGGCGTCTCCCACAACCCCCGCTCTACCGTCGGCACCGTCACCGAAATCTACGACTACCTCCGCCTCCTCTATGCGCGCGTCGGCATTCCCCACTGCCCCCAGTGTGGCCGCGAGGTAACCCGTCAATCGGCCCAGCAGATTGTGGACGCAGTGCTGGCTCTCCCAACGGGGACCCGCTTCCAGGTCCTGGCCCCCTTGGTCAAAGACCGCAAGGGCCATCACCAGGCCGTCTTTGAGGACGTCCGCAAGGCCGGATTCGTCCGCGTGCGGGTGGATGGCGTTGTCCGGGAAGTGGATGAGGAGATAGAACTGGACCGGTACAAACTGCACACCATTGAGGCGGTGGTGGACCGGCTGATCATCCCCGAAGAGGTGGACGACGGGTTCCGTACCCGCCTGACCGACTCGGTGGAGACGGCGCTCCGGCTGGGCGACGGCATCGTCATCATCAACGACGTCTCCGCCGACCCGCCGCGCGACCTCCTCTACTCCGAACACCTGGCCTGCCCGGTCTGTGGGATCAGCCTGCCGGAGATTGAGCCGCGCACCTTCTCCTTCAACAGCCCCCACGGCGCCTGCCGGACCTGTCAGGGGTTGGGGACCCGGACCGAACTGGACCCGGACCTCATCGTCCCCAACCCGGACCTCTCGCTGGAGGAAGGGGCTATCGTCGCCTGGAACACCGACGACCACGACGGCTACTACTGGCAACTCCTGGAGGCCACCGCCCGCCACTACCGCATCCCCACCGATGTCCCCTGGCGGGAACTAACCCTCGCCCAGCGGAATATCCTCCTCTACGGGAGCGGCGGCGAGGAGATTCCCATCACCTACACGGCGCGGGACGGCGGACGGCGCATCTACCGCACCCCCTTTGAGGGCGTCATCCCCAATCTCCAGCGCCGCTACCGGGAGACGACCTCCGACTACATCCGCGCGAAGATAGAGGAATTTATGACCCGTCGGCCCTGCCCAGCCTGCGGCGGCGCGCGGTTGCGTCCGGAGGCCTTATCGGTCACCGTGGGCGGCAAGAACATCTACGAATTGACCCGTTGGCCCGCCAGCCACCTTCTGGCCTGGCTGAACGATCTGGAAGACCGTCTCACCGAGAAGGAGCGACGCATTGCCGACCGGATTCTGAAAGAAGTCCGCTCCCGGCTCCAGTTTATGGTGGACGTCGGGCTGGACTACCTGACGCTGGACCGGACCGCCGACACCCTCTCCGGCGGCGAGGCCCAACGCATCCGCCTGGCGACACAGATTGGCTCCCAACTGACCGGCGTCCTCTACGTCCTGGATGAGCCGACCGTCGGCCTGCACCAGCGGGATAACGACCGGCTCATCCGCACCCTCCAGGCGATGCGGGACCTGGGGAACACGCTCCTGGTGGTGGAGCACGACGAGGCGATGATCCGCTCCGCCGACTGGATCATTGACCTGGGGCCGGGGGCGGGGGAGAAGGGGGGCGAGGTCATCGTCTCCGGGACGCTGGAAGATGTCCTCAATCACCCTGTCAGCCTGACGGGGGCGTATCTCTCCGGACGGCGGCGGATTCCCCTCCCCCGCCAGCGCCGCCCCGGCAACGGCCAGTCCCTGGTCGTCCGCGGGGCGCGGGAGCACAACCTGAAGAACATAGACGTCCGCATTCCGCTGGGGATGTTCGTCTGCATCACCGGCGTCTCCGGCTCCGGCAAATCCACTCTGCTGGTGGACGTCCTCTACCGGCGCCTGGCGCAGATGCTCCACGGCTCCCGGGAGCCCGCCGGGGAACACAACGCCATTGAGGGTGTGGAGCACGTGGACAAAGTCATCAATATAGACCAGTCGCCTATCGGGCGGACGCCCCGCTCCAACCCGGCCACCTACACCGGCCTCTTCGGCCCTATCCGCGACCTCTTCGCCTCGCTGCCGGAATCCAAAATTCGCGGCTACCGGGCCGGACGGTTCTCCTTCAATGTCAAGGGGGGCCGCTGTGAGGCGTGCGAAGGGCACGGCGTCCTGCGGATTGAGATGCAGTTCCTGCCCGACGTCTACGTCCCCTGCGACGTCTGCCACGGCAGGCGCTACAACCGGGAGACGCTCCAGGTCCGGTACAGGGGGAAAAACATCGCCGAGGTGCTGGATATGACGGTGGACGAGGCGGCGGAGTTCTTCGCCCCGCTCCCCGCCATCCGGCGCAAGTTGCAGACGCTGCAGGACGTGGGCCTGGGCTACATCCGCCTGGGGCAACCGGCCCCGACCCTCTCCGGCGGGGAGGCCCAGCGGGTGAAACTGGCGCGGGAACTCTCCAAAATCGCCACCGGCCGGACCCTCTACGTCCTGGATGAGCCCAGCGTGGGGCTCCACGCGGCGGACGTGGACAAACTGGTGGCCGTCCTGAACCGGCTGGTGGACGCGGGCAACACGGTGGTCATTATAGAGCACCACCCGGACATCATCAAGGTGGCAGATTGGATTATAGACTTGGGGCCGGAGGGGGGCGACGCCGGAGGCTGGGTGGTGGCCGAGGGCCGGCCCGAGGACGTGGCGCAGGTGGAGGCCAGTTATACCGGCCAGTTCCTGCGGCGGATTTTAAAGGCGGACACGGATGAACACGGATAAACGCGGATTTTCTTTTTTCAGCGCAGAGAACGCAGAGGGCGCTCTTTGCGGTTAAAAAGCGGACACGGATGAACACGGATAAACACGGATTTTCTTTTTTCAGCGCAGAGAACGTGTTTGACGCGCTGGCTTTCGGCTACGACCTGGGGATATGGCCGCTGGAGGTGGCGGTCCTGCGGCGGATGCGGCGGCGGGCGTTCCCAACAGCGGAAGGGCGGGTGCTGGAGGTAGGCGCCGGGACCGGCGTCAACCTGCCCCTCTACCCGCCCAGAGCGACGGTGGTGGCACTGGACCTGAGCGGGCCGATGCTCCGGCGGG
>DAOTWK010000052.1:0-10212 GCA_034435815.1 Anaerolineae bacterium
TCCTTGCCCCAGTTCAGCAGTTTCCAGAGGAAATAGAAGTCGGTAAAGGCCCGCACGTGGCCGACCAGGACAAAGAGGAGCCCCAGGTGCATAATGAAGCCGCCGACCCAGAGGAGCGGGTTGACCCGCAGGAGCCCCTTCAGAGTGAACATGTCCACCAGCGCGTCCATCAGGCGGCCCAGTCGGCTCTGGGGGCGGGGGAAGAGGGAGAAATGAGCCGGGGCCGGCTTCTTCTGCCACCACCGGTAGACCCGGTACGCCAGCCCGCCGAAGAAGACGGCGACGGCTATATAGGGGAAAATATAGTAGAACAGAAAGGCCAGAGTTGCCATCGGCACCTCCTGTTGTAACGCTACGCAAAATACATTTTGCGCTACTTTGTCCGGCGAATCCAGAACTTGAAGACGCCCTCGCCCTTCTCCATTCCCAGCAGTTCATTGCCGGTGCTCTTGCACCAGGCCTGGATGTCGGCGACGGAGCCCGGGTCGGTCGCCAACACTTCCAGAACGCCGCCCACGGAGATGTTCTTGATCTCCTGGCTGGTCTTGACTACCGGCATGGGGCACTTCAGCCCACGGGCGTCCAGTGTCTTTTCGGAAGTGTACTCTGCCACTTTGTGCCTCCTTAATGAGTGATGGGGGGGGTTCGGGGATGGCGGCCTTCGGTCGCCACCCCAACCCCGCGCGCGGTTAAATAAACAGGGTGATATGCGATTGGTTTGCTTCGGCGATGTAGGTCGCCGCGCCGACGACGTCGGTGACCTCGTCAATCAAGTCCTCCCGGCGGATGCCCATAACCTCCATACTCATCTGGCAGGCCAGGAGTCGGACGCCCAGGTCAATCGCCATCTGGCGCAGTTCCGGAAGGGTGGCAACATTCTGCTGCTTCATCATCTTCTTGAACATCCAGCGGCCCATCCCACCCATGTTCAATTTGCTGGGGCCAATGCGGTCAATGTCTTTGAAGAAGAGGCTCAGCATCTTCTGGAAGAGAGTCTGCCCGGTGGAGACTCTCTTCTTAATGGCCTGGAGACCCCAGAAAGTAAAGAACATAGTGGTCTCAATGCCGCTGGCGGCGGCAGTGGTGGCGATAATGAAGGCCGCCATCACTTTGTCCATGTCGCCGCTGAAGACAACAATGGACGCTTTTCGGGCTTCGTGTTCGTGCTCGCTCATGGGACTCCTTTACAGTGATAAGGTCTAAAAAGCCAGGAGCCATACAGGCCCCTGATCTTCTCTATCGCCCCACAACATTCATTTGCTCCACCAGTCCGCTCCGCAGGGCCAGTTGATCCCGCAACACATCCCGCAGCAGGTCCAGCGCCTGGATGACCCGGTTGTCGGCCAGGGCGTAATAGACCGCCGTTCCTTCCTGCTCCGCGGTGACCAGGCCACGCTCACGCAGAATCTTCAGGTGGTGGGAAACGGTCGGCTGAGGCAATCCCAGCGTCTCTGCCAGGTCCATTACCCTGCGGGGGCCTTCAGCAAGAGCATAGAGGAGAAGAATCCGCTTGGGGTCTGCCAGCCCCTGGCAAACCTGGGCATGCAGAAGGGCAATCTCCTGTTGGAGGTCGGATGTGATATGCATATGAATATGTTTCTATGCAAGTATTTAAATGCTTGCAAGATTATACCACGAATCTGAAAACGCGCAAGTGGGCCGGAGGGCACTACCGGTATTCCACCCGCACTCCCTTCAGACGACTCAGGGCCCATTCCAGGAGAAAAATGAGGAGAAAGAAGGGGATGTCTATCAAGACGGTCAGGGTACAGGCGGCCGCCAGCCAGCGGAGGGTTGCAGAGAGGGGGACGGCCAGTGCCGGGCCCAGGTCCAGCAAAAGCACCAATCCGACCACCACTGCGAAGAAGAGGGCCAGGACAGGCCAGGCACGCATATCGGAGCGGCTGGGGAGCATCGTGTTGCTGACAGCAAAGGCCAGATATATCCACACTGCGGCATTGGGGGCATGGATCGCCGATTTCAGGTACGCCCAGGCTTTGGCCCAATCGGCTCCAGCCAACGCCATTCCCACCGGCCCCAGCCCCAGCCCCAGATGGCCGATGAGAATCAGCACCAGGCAGCCAACCAGTAGGGGTGCCAGGCCAATCAGTGTGGTGCGCACGGGCCCCGTCCGCTCCACCGGCACAAAGCCCAACTGGATGCGGTCCCCCTGACGGACGGGGAGGACAGAGACCCGCCCCACCCGAACGCCGACCAGGCGCGCCGCCAGGGCATGGCTCAGTTCATGGAGGATGACGCCTGGCAGCAGGGGCAGCGCGTAGAGCCAGACGGCCACTTCCCGGTCGCCCACCGTCAGCAGGGCCACTCCCTGCAGGTGCTGGTGAATCCATCGCTCCAGCCGGAGCAACGCCACCAGTGCCGCCGCAAACCAGAGGAGAGCATAGATGTCCATTTACCTGAGCATGTGCCAGGCACTTCTGAAAGTGCCTGGCACATCACCTTACCTGAGTATGTGCCAGGCACTTCTGAAAGTGCCTGGCACATCACCAATGACCCATCACCACCCACTTGTAGAGCCGACGGATACCCTCTTCCACCCCAACCCGGGGCACCCAGCCCAGTTCCCGTTGGGCCTTGCGGATGTCGGAGATGTAGACCCGCTGGTCGCCCGGGCGCCAGTCCCCATAGGAAACGGGAATCGGGCGGTCCAGAAACCGCTCCAGCAATGGGCCGAATTCCGCCCAGACGGCAAGGGTGTTCTGTGGCCCCCCGCCGATGTTGTAGACCTGCCCAGCGGCGATGTCTATCCGGGCCACTGCCGCGTCGTAGACGTCCAGTAGGTCATCTATGAAAAGCACATCTCGCACCTGTTTGCCGTCCCCATAAATGGTGATGGGCCGACCGGTGACGGCCGCGATGATGAACCAGGCCACCCATCCCTGGTCTTCCATCCCCTGCTGGTGAGGGCCGTAGATGCAGGACTGGCGGAAGACGACGGTGGGCAGGCCGTAGATACGAAAGTAATCCCGAACGTACTGGTCGCCTGAGCCTTTAGAATTTCCGGAAAAGTAGGCATGCCCGCCCTGCCGAACCATCACCGTACCGTTCGGTACCTCTACGCAGTAGACCATTCCGGTGTAGTCTGCCCAATGGCTTCGGTTCTTCCCGAGATTGCACATAGTCGTTCGGGTCGTGCTGATGTAAACACGATAAAAGCCCTCCCTGTCCTGAACGACCGAGGCGGACATCCCGCATTTCAGGGCGATCTCCTGAACATCATCGGCCAATTGACGTGAGGCAGTAGTGTATTTCCATCCGTGTTTGCTATGCCGATTGCCGTTGCCTTCCAGGAGCGCGTCTAACAAAATTCGCAGTTTTTGGGGATGCAAACGTTTGATTTCCAGGGGAATGTATTTCTCCCGGCTCTTCCCTAAGAGTTTGAGGTATTCGTACAATTGGCGGGAAGTGACTTTGATATGATGGCCATCCACCACTGGAGAAAGACCAATGGCCCGCATTGCAGAGAGGACTTCTTCCTGACGATAACGGATGGGTAAAAAGACTGTACACACGCCATTTTTGTCCTCAGAGTAATGCCCCTCCGCGATGTACCAGCCCAGAAATTTTAACCAATCATCCATCGGAATCGCCCGTGCCGGAAACGGATGTTTATGATTCCCTGCCTTGACTTTCGGTAAAATGAAATATTCCGGCTTTTCGCCTTCCTCACAAGGCGCAGCCAGCAGATAAGCCATCGGCTTCCCCGCAATTTGTCGGGCTTCCAAAAGCAGAGGTTTTTTCAGGCCGTTGCAATCTCGCTCCCGAGAAACCAGCATCCGGTGGTTGGGTGTCACACAAGTCTCCAGACGACGATTGATTTGAACATACATCTTGCCGCTATAAAAATAGGCGAAATGTCTTGTCGGTTTTTGAAATTCAGCAATCCCCTTTTCCAGATTATAAGTTAAGACCCGGTCTTCTGGATCTAATTCGTAGAACTTCTTCCAGCCCTGCTCGGTGAGAACTTCTGCATCCGCCGAGAAGCAACACCCGTAGGGGGAATGGAAATCCAGCGGCTGGGTCTCGGGCACGCCCCAGGGGAGGTCCCGATAGCGGTACCGGGTCGCTTCCTCCACGATGGCCACGTCCTCCATCCCGCCGTAGACCTTGTTGGTAGAGGCATAGAGGACGATGGGGTTTTGGCCGGAGAGGCGGGCAGCTTCCAGGACGTTGAACGTGCCCAGTGCATTGACCTCAAAGTCGGTGCGGGGGTCGGCGACCGAGGTGGTAACGGCAACCTGCGCAGCTAGATGGACAATGACGTCGGCCTCCCGGACGGCCCAGCGCAGGGCCTCAAAGTCCCGCACGTCTGCCGTCATCATCCGGAACGCGCATTCGCCGTGCTCAGCCCGCAGCCACTCCAGGTTCTTCTCCGTGCCCGGGCGGGAGAGGTTGTCGTAGATGACCACCTTTTCCCCCCGCGTCAAGAGCCGATGCGCGTAGTTGATACCGATGAATCCGGCGCCGCCAGTGATGAGGTATCGCATGGTCGGGAGTATGGATTATGGGTTGTGGGACAGTTTCTCCGCCGACCGGGCAATGGCGCCCAGGGTCAGGCTTTCCTGCGCCAGGCCAATCAGGCCGAGGATGGCGACCATAATGTACTGGAAGGCATGGATGGCAAAGGCGGCAGTGACAGCCTCCTCCGCCGGTATGCCAAAGGGAATGGTCAGCCCGTAGCGGGCGATGGCGTGGAAAACGCCCACCGCGCTGGGCGAGGACGGAATGGCCATCCCCAATCCCAGGATGCAGACCAGGAAGGGGGCGGCCAGGAAGGGGGGACGGGTAATGAAGGCCTGCAGGAGGGCCCAATAGATAAGGACAACAAAAGCCCATGTGATGGCCGACCAGAAGAGAAGCAAGAGACCACGCCGACCGGAACGCAGAGGGGCCAGGCCGTCAAAGAGGCCGTCAAAGACCCGCGCCCAGCGTTCGGCGTCCAAGCGAGGAATCCGGGCCAGAACCCACCGCACGGCCCGCTGGCCCCATTGGGGGCGAAAGGCCATCAGAAGAAGCACCGCTGTCGCGGCAATCGCCGCGGCTCCGGCAACGATGCCCGCGCTGACAGCCTCGCCCGACCCGGCTACAAAGGGGGCGACGCCGCCCAATATGGCTACGACGGCCAGCATATCCAGCACCCGCTCCACAACAACGGTGGACAGGGCCGCCGCGATGGAGACTTGCCCACCCCGCCCGATGACCACCGCGCGCGCCGGATCGCCCAGACGGAAGGGAAGGACGTTGCTCACCAGGTAGCCAATGTTGGTCACCCAGAAGCAGCGGGCCAGGCTGACGCCCGGTCCCAAGAGCAGCCGCCAGCGGACCGCGCGCGCCAGCAGATAGGCCAGGACTGCCGCCGCCCCCGGAATCAGGTAGCGGTAGTCCGACCGGGCCAGCGTCTCCGCCACCCGCTTCAGGTCAATGCCGACCAGCGCGAGCACCAGTGCCGCGACGCTGATGACGACCCCGATGATGACCTGCCACCTTCGTTTCATATCCCGCTCCGCTGACGCCACTCCGCTTCGCTTCGTGGCTAACGACAAACACTTATCCCTTCACAGACCCAGCGCCTCCCGCAGCCGCTCCAGGAAGGTCGGCTGACGGACTTCCACGACCGACTCGCCGCCCAGCGTCTCCGCCAGTTTCTGGAAGAGTTCCCGCTGCTCGCGGGTCAGTCGGGTCGGTACTTCCACCCGCGTCAGAATCAGCAGGTCGCCCCGGCCTTCCCGCCGCAGGTGAGGGACCCCCCGTCCGCGCAGACGGAAGATGGCGCCGGTCTGGGTGCCGGGGGGGATGTCTATCTGCTCCTCTCCTTCCAGGGTGGGGATGGTGACCCGTGCCCCCAGGGCGGCCTGGGCCACGTTGATGCCCAGTTCCACCAGCAGATCGTCGCCCTGGCGGCGGAAATAGGGATGGGGCTCCACATCCAGGACAATATAGAGATTTCCTGGTGGTCCGCCCCGCTCCCCTGCCTCTCCTTCCCCTGCCAGACGAATCTGGGTGCCCGTATCCACACCGGCAGGAATGTTGACGGTCAGTTTCCGGGTGACGTGCGCTCTGCCCTGACCTCCGCAGCGCGAGCAGGGAGTAGAGACCACCTCCCCTGCCCCACCGCAGACCGGGCAGGAGGTAACATTGACAAAGGAGCCGAAAATGGTGCGCTGGACTTGCCGCACCTGGCCGGTGCCGCCACACGTACCACAGCGGACAGGGGTTGTGCCCGGCGCCGCCCCGCTCCCCCGACACTCCGGACAGGTCTCCAGGCGGGTAATTTCTATCTCCTTTTTGCAGCCAAAGACCGCTTCCTCAAACCGCAGATGAAGGTCATAGCGCAGGTCGGCCCCTCGGCGCGGCCCCCGCCGACGGCCGGTCCGGAAGCCAAAGTCCACGCCGAAGACTTCTTCAAAAATCTCAAAGGGGTCGCGGAAGCCAAAGTCAAAGCCGCCCCCCGGCGGCCCGGCATAGCCGAAGCGGTCGTACGCGGCGCGCTTATCCGGGTCTGAGAGGACCTGATAGGCCTCGTTGATCTCTTTGAAACGGGCCTCCGCATCCGGCTCGGTGGAGACATCCGGATGGTATTTTCGGGCCAGTTGCCGGTAGGCCCGCTTAATTTCGTCCGGTGTGGCATTCCGGCTGACGCCCAGAACTTCGTAGTAGTCTCGTTTCATGGGACAGACAGTTACGATATACCAGGCATTTCTGGAGTATCCGGCGCGCCCGCGCCCGGCCCGCCCGCCTCCTCCATTGCCCGGTAGAGTTCGGCCATCGCCCGGCGGACCCGGGCGACGTCTTCCGTTGCCAGAACTGCTTGCAGGGCCTGCGCCTTCTCCTCAATCCGACGGCGGGCCGCGCCGTCCAGCAACTCCCCCATTTCCCGCAGCAGTTTCCCGGCCGAATATATGAGGCCATCGGCGGCATTGCGGATTTCCGCCCACTCCTTCTTCCGCCGGTCCTCCTCCCGATGGGCCTCCGCCTCCCGGACCATCCGTTCCACCTCATCGTCGCTTAACCCGCTGGAAGGGATGACCTGCATGCTCTGCTCTCGCCCTGTCGCCCGGTCCCGCGCCGAGACGTGGAGGATGCCATCGGCGTTGATGTCAAAGGTCACCTCAATCTGAGGGACGCCGCGCGGAGCCGGGGGGATGCCGTCCAGGATAAAGTAGGCCAAACTCTTGTTGTCGGCGGCCATCGGTCGCTCCCCCTGGACGACGTGAATCTGCACCTGGGTCTGGTTGTCGGTGGCAGTGGAGAAAATCTGGGTGCGCCGGACCGGGATGGTGGTATTCCGCTCAATGAGCGGCGTTGCGACGCCCCCCAGCGTCTCAATGCTCAGCGTCAGCGGGGTGACGTCCAGCAGGAGGACATCCTTCACCTCTCCGCCCAGGACGCCACCCTGGATGGCCGCGCCCAGGGCCACCACCTCGTCCGGATTGACGCCCCGATGGGGCTCCCGCCCGAAAAACTCGGCGACGACGCGCTGGATGGCTGGCATCCGGGTCTGCCCACCCACCAGAATCACCTGCCCGACGTCCGCCGGCTTCAAGCGCGCGTCCGCCAGGGCCTGACGGCACGGCTCCAGTGTGCGCAGGATGAGGTCCTCCGTCAGCGCCTCCAGTTTTGCCCGCGTCAGGCGCATCTGGAGATGTTTGGGGCCGGAGGCGTCGGCAGCGATAAAGGGCAGATTGATCTCCGTCTCCAGGACCGACGAGAGTTCTATCTTGGCTTTCTCCGCGGCCTCTTTCAGTCGCTGAAGCGCCTGCCGGTCCCGGCGCAGGTCTATGCCGTGCTCCCGGGCAAACTCGTCGGCGACGTAATCTATGATGCGGCGGTCAAAGTCATCGCCGCCCAAGAAAGTATCGCCGCTGGTGGCCCGGACCTCAAAGACCCCCTCCCCCACGTCCAGTATGGAGATGTCGAAGGTGCCCCCGCCCAGGTCGTAGACGGCGATCCGTTCGTCCCGGTGCTCGCCCAGCCCGTAGGCCAGCGCCGAGGCCGTTGGCTCGTTGATGATGCGCAGGACTTCCAGCCCGGCGATTTTCCCGGCGTCCCGCGTCGCCTGCCGCTGGCTGTCGTTAAAGTAGGCGGGGACGGTGATGACGGCCTGAGTGACCGGCTCGCCCAGGTACGCCTCGGCGTCGGCCTTGATTTTGGCCAAAATCATCGCCGAAATCTCCGGCGGGGCATACTCCTGCCCGCCCATCCAGACCCGGACGTCGCCATTCGGGGCGGGAGTGACGCGGTACGGGATGACCTGAAGCGCCCGTTGGACCTCGGGGTCATCGTACTTCCGCCCCATGAAGCGCTTGATAGAGAAAATGGTATTCTCCGGATTCAGAATGGCCTGCCGTTTGGCGACCTGTCCCACCAGCCGCTCCCCCGTCTTGGGGTTGACGGCGACGACGGACGGGAACAGCCGCTCCCCCTCCGCGCTGGGGATGATGACGGGTTCTCCACCTATCATCACCGCGCAGACGGAGTTGGTGGTGCCCAAGTCAATGCCGATAATCTTACTCATACGGACTCCTGCTGGGAAGAATCAGGGGGCCGGTTTGCACGGGCCACCCGCACCAGCGCAGGGCGGATGACCCGTTCGCCCAGCATATACCCCCGCTGTACTTCGCCGATAATCTGTCCTTCTTGGTAGCCGGGGGCATCCTCGTAGGTCACCGCCTCATGGTAGAGGGGGTCAAAGGACTTCCCTACCGTCTCTATCGGCTTCAACCCCTCCGCTTCCAGGATGACCTCCAGTTTCCGCTTGATCAGAAAGATGCCATCCACCCAGGTAAGGCTCTGCAGGCCCGGTGGTAGGGTCTGAATGGCCCGCTCCAGGTCATCCAAGACGGGCAGGATGCGGGCGATGAGGACGGCGTTGTTCAGGCGGACCCGCTCCAGGAACTCCGCTTCCTGGCGTTTACGGTAGTTGGCGAATTCCGCCTGGGTGCGTTGCCAGCCGTTCAGGTACTCCGCTGCTTGGGCCCGAACCGTCTCCAGTTCCTGGCGCAGTCGCTCCAGTTCAGATGCCAGTGTCTCCGGTTTCGGCCCTTCAGCCGCAACCGTTGCGGACTCTTCGGCGGTCATCCCGGTTTGAGGAGTTCCCTCTGCAGGTACTGGCTCTTGCCGTTCTGCCGCCATGCTGACCTCCTTACTCCCTACTCCTTACTCCCTCCTCCCTACTTCGTACCCCGTAATTTGTGGAAGTGCCGATTCGGTACGAACGACGAAGACGTCGTAGACCAGTTCGGAGAGGACGCCCGCGACAAAGCGGACGGCAGAGATGGCCCGCCCGTAGCCCATGCGGGTGGGGCCCAGCACGCCCAGAGCGCCCGTCGCCAAGCCGGCCACACCGTAGCGGCTGAGAATGAGGCTGCAGGCCCGCAATTCATCAAAGCGGCCCTCGCCCCCGATCATCACCCGCACGCTGCCGACGGTAGAGCCCAGCGCGTGGGCCAGAATCGCCTCCAGGAAACTCCGCTCTTCAATGACCCGCAGCACCCCCTGCGCGTGGGGCCGCTCCTGGAATTCCGGCTCCTGGAAGAGTTCGCTCAGCCCGTCGTGGTAAATCTCATCAGGAGCGACTGCGCTGGCCCGCCGCATCATCCCCACCACCAGCCGGGCGACATCCGCCTCCAGGAGCGGCAGGCTCCCGATACGGGGCTCAATCTCGTCGGCGGTGAGGCCGGCACAGAGTTGATTCAGCCGGTCCGCCGCCTCGCTGAGCACCTCCTGCGGCAGCGGCTCGGGCAGGGTGAGCATCTGCTGCCGGACCATGCCGCCCTGGAGAACCAGAACCAGCAGGACCAGGCGGCCCTGGGTGGAGATGAGTTGCATGTGCCGGTAGCGGGGCTGGGCCGCCTGCGGCGCGGTGATCAGGGCGGCGCTGCGGGTGATGCGCGCCAGCACCGACGCCGCCAGTGGCATCCACTCCTCCACGTCGTCCCGGACCTGCTGGAATTGATGAGCGATAGTACGGCGCTCCGTCAGCGGCAACTCCGTCTCTCCCAGTAGCCGCTCCACGAAATAGCGGTACCCTTCGTTGGTGGGCTGACGTCCGGCAGATGTGTGAGGATGGGTCAGATATCCCAACTCCTCCAGGCGCGCCATCTCGTTGCGCACCGTCGCCGGACTGAAGTCCAGTCCGTACTTTTCCACCAGCGTCCGGGAGGCCACAGGCGCCCCCGTCTGGACGAATTC
>DAOTWK010000053.1:0-4059 GCA_034435815.1 Anaerolineae bacterium
GAAGAGGCCGGTGAGCGACAGAACCGGACCTTCATCATCCTGGTCGCAGTGATGGGGGGCCTGCTTCTGATCGGCATCATTGCCTTCTGTGTCTGGCTGCTCACTGTTGGCCGGGGAGTCATATTCGGTGGGCGGGCAGCGGTTGCTCCCACTGCTCCCCCGGAGGAGGCAGTGGCGGCGGCGACAGCTACCGCCGAAGCGGCGCTGACTCTGACCCCAACCCTTCCCGAGCCAACGGCGACGCCGGAGCCCTCTCCGACGCCGGTTCCGCCCACGCCGACCCCGATGCCCACCATCGCGGCCCCGCAGACAACGCCGACTCCCCGGGTGACCCCCATTGGGGCGGCTACGAGTCCGCCAGCGGCCAGCGCGGCCTCACCCACCCCCACCGTCGTCCCCAGTCCGCCAGCCCAGACCGGCATTGGGGCCTACACGGCGCTCATCCTGACCGCCGGGCTGATCATTCTGCTGGTCATCTCCCGCCGCCTGCGGACGGCTTCCGGTCGCTAAATGTGCCAGGCACTTCCAGAAGTGCCTGGCACATTCAGAACAGGAAGGAGTTCTATGCCCTCCTACCGTCTCTGCTGGATGGGCCTTCTGCTTGGGGTTCTGGGGGCTCTGGTGGGGATGGCCCTTTCCGGTCCCCCGACCGATGCCTATTTCTCCCCTCCTGTCCCCGATGCCAGAATCGCCGGGGGCGGAGGGACGGTCTCTCCTGACCCCCGCTGGGTGGACCTGGCCCGCAGCGCCCGCCCCTCCGGCGTTCGTCTTCAGGCCTCCGCGTCCTCCCTCCACGTCCACCTCACCGACCGGATCGTCGCCGGACGGGTGCCCTCCCCTGCCCCCGTCTCCGTCCAGGTGAGCCGGGGCGAGATCGTCTTCATCAGCACCACCGTTCGGCCCCTCCCCGAGGGCGGAGGGTATCTTTATATTGCCGCCCTGCCGCCTTGGGGCACGGGTACCTGGGTCTACGGATACTGTGGGGAGCCGTTTCTGCCCGGCGATGTTTTCTGGGCAGTTCAGGGCACCACCGTTCTCAGTCTGACTCTGATGCCCTTCTCCGCTCTCGCCGACCCTGATACGGATCTCATCTCCGGAACGGCTCCGCCTTCGGACACCCTGGCCCTTTACCTTTACCCCCGCGCCGCCCCTGATTCGGTTCTGACGCAGACCATTGTCGCCGGTCCGGAGGGATTGTATCAGGCCAGTTGGGCCGACCTGCGCCCCGGCGACACTGGCTTCGTCGCCTGGAGTCCATCGCCGGACCGGGCTGCCTACCTGCGGTTCATCGCGCCGCTCCTTCAGGTCCAGGTGAACGGCGCGGAGGTCATGGGGATGGCGCCTCCCTGCACCGGCATCTTTCTGGATGTCACGGACACCACCGGGGATCGCCTCATAGCACACCAGACCACGGCAGGCCGGGATGGACGTTTCCAGACCTGGCTCTGGTGGTCGGACAAAGATGAGGGCCTCCCGCGGCTGCTCCCCGGCTATCGGGTCCAGGCCCGCGCAGCCGGGCAGAGCTTCTCCACCACTGTCCTCCTGGTGAGCACCTGGACCGACCGCGCGGCCGGGCAGGTCCTGGGGGAGGCCCCGTCGGGCGCGCCGGTGCGGGTGGAGGTCGCCCACGGGCCCATAGAAGGGGCCTGGGAGTCCGTCCTGCAGCGGTGGCCCTATGCCTCGGCCCTGGTCACCGCGACGGCCCAAGGCCGCTACACCGCAGCGCTCCCCCTGGCCTCTGCCGACCTGGGCGCCGCCTTCGTCCAGGGCCCCGACGGCCACGAGACCTTTGCCCGCTTCGCCGTCCCCTACCTCTGGGTCCTGCTGGGCCGGGAAAAGTTCTGGTACGGTTCCCGCCTCCAGGGACAGGTGGACGGGACAAACGTCCCCGTTACCCTCACCCTTCAGGGGCCGGTGGGCGCGCTGAAGGACATTCGCCTCCTCCGTTCGGCGGGTAACGGGTTCTTTGGAGACCTGAGGCGAGAGACCGACCCGATCTTGGAGAGTGGGGACATCCTCACGGTGGAGACGCCGCGCGGGGTCCAGGCCGCGCTGACCCTGCCCATCCTGACCGCGCGGGTGGACGTTCTCTCCGACACTGTCTCCGGGGAGGCGCCGCCGGGGGTCCCGTTGACCCTGCGCGTCTGGGGAGCGGCCGGGCCGTCCGGTTCCTCCGCTGTCAGATTGCAGGGCGGAGCCTCTGCTATGGGCGGCGAGGAACCCACTCCTACCCCGCCTCTATTCTGGGTTTCCCAGGTTGTCACTGCCGGAGCGAATGGGACCTACGTCGCCGACTTCCGGGGGCTGGCGGACCTCACCCACCGCAGCGCGGGCGAGGTCTCGCTGACGACGCCGGAGGGGCATACCCTCATTCGGCCCTTCCGGGCCCACGACTGCCGCCCCGTCCTCACCTCCGTCTCCGTCGGCGGCAATTACCTGGACGGCGTCTCCAGCCTGGGCTGCCCCTCCGCTACGGTCCGGCTGATAAACCCCGCCGGGGCTCTTAAGGCCCAGGCCTATGCCGACTTTTCCTGGTGGGACTGGTTTGCTTTCTACTTCTACCTGTACGAGGTTTGCCCTGTGCCGGATTGGTGCGGAGACAAATCGCACCCCGTCCGAATCCTCCCCGGCGACCGGATTGAGATCACCAGCGGCGGGGCCGTCTACACCACGACGGTCCCCACCCTGACGCTGGAGGTGGACCGGGATACTCCGGCCCTCTCTGGCTGGGCCCCGCCGGGGGAGGTATTGCGAGGGGAGATCGGTCGTGATGACGAACCCCGTCGCGCCTTCACGGCGACCGTCACCTCCCAGGGCCGCTACACCGTCCCCCTGACCAGCATCTACACCCCGACGGCGGGCAGCCATATCGCCGTCTGGTGGCAGTCTGAGGGGACCGATTTTTACGTGTACGATATCCTCCCGCGTCTGGATGCCGGGCTCTTCGGTACATACCTTTATGGTGTCCTACACCCGCTGACCCCCTACACGGTTACCCCTGGCCATGCCACAGGCTATGCCGGGCCGGAAGGGTATTTCAGTGCCGCTATGGGGACCCCCCTGCGCCCTGGCGACACGGTGACCGTCACCACCCCGCGGGAAGAACTCACCCTGACCATCCCCTGGCTGACGGCGCGGATAGATCGGGCGACGGCGACCGTCTCCGGGCAGGCACCACCAGAGGCGCCCCTGGAGGTTTCCCTTTCCGTTTACCCCCTCTATCTCTCCCGGCGGGTGACGGCGACTGCGGCCGGGAGGTACACCGTCTCCTTCCCCGAGGCGTCGTCCTTTGCCGGGGCGTGGGGGGCGGTGCGGCACACCAATCCCCAGGGCCACCGAGCCTTCCTGGAGTTCGGCGCGCGGGCCTGGCTGGTCACGCTGGGAGAACGGTGCGCAAGTGGCTATGCCGACATGGCCGGTGCGCCTTTCACTGTCACCCTCCAGGCTGCCGACGGGTTCACGGAGAGCCTTACCGGGACGGCCTCTACGTACAACGCCTCCTTCTTCGCCTGCTTCTCCCGCCCTATTGGTATCGGCGACCGGCTGACGCTGGTCCAGTTCGGCGAGGAAATGGATTTTGTCGTTCCTCGCCTGACAGCCGATCACGATTGGGCGGCTCAAATTCTGGAGGGGGAGGCGCCGCCCGGCAGCCTGCTGGACGTGACGTTCCCCCAGGGTTGGACGTCGGTCTCCCGCCGGACGGTGGCGGATAGCACAGGTCGCTACCGGCTGGACACGCGCGACCTGGGCCTGCGAGTGGGGAATTCGGGGGTCGTTTCGGTGACCGACGCGGGCGGGAATGTGACCCGGCTGGCGCTGGTTATCCAGGGGTATCGGATCTATCTTCCTGTGGTGGTCCGGTAACATAGGGCAGCGGTCCGAAGAGTCGCCGCTTTTCCGGATTGACAAAACGGCCGCCTGGGGGTACAATTTGCCCCGTTTATGGCGGAACACGTTCCCCGATTGAATCGGGACCGGCTTTCGGTACTGATCGCGCTGATCCTGCTGACCAGCGTGCTTTTCCGTTTCGTCCAGTTGCCCCAGGTCACCCGGCGGTTC
>DAOTWK010000054.1:0-5534 GCA_034435815.1 Anaerolineae bacterium
CGACACCCACCTGTTCACCCGTCGGCTCGGGAGCGAACTTCGGCGGGCTTCCTCCGGGCAGGACTCTCAGTCGGGCCGGAGCAGCACTCCACTGGCGCTTCGTACCTTGCTACGAACCATACCGGCGCCGGTCCTGCCTCCCTGTCGGTCTCCCTCCGCCTACTCCTCTCCGTCGTTGCCTTTCGTGGGTCAATTGTCGCAGCGGCGAGATCGCCGTTAGCCCAAATTATGCCCCAGAATACCGGATTTGTCAAGGATGTGCTCCGGTTGATCGTGGTTCCCCCTCTCCATAGTCTTCGCTGAAGGAGGGAACACATCGCGATTTGACAAATTGGTCAGAGGCTTTATAATCGGAGGTGTTATCGTTTCCCCCCAATCTCTCAAAGAAAGGAGAACCCCATGGCCGAGGCAGGATATGGAGAGGTCACTCAAGACGACAAACTGTGGGCCCTTCTCTCATGGCTCATCTGGATCGTCGCTCTGATCGCCCTTCTGATGGAAGACAAGAAGTCCCGCCCCTTCATCCGCTACAACGCCGTCCAATCCCTGGCCCTGGCAGTCGTTGGCTGGGTACTCTCACTGGTTCTCAGCTTCATCTTCATCGGCTGCGTCATCGGTGTCGCCTGGTTGGTCTACGTCATCATCCTGGCCATCCAGTCCTACCAGGGCAAGTGGGTCACCATCCCCTTCCTGACCGACTTCTGCAAGAAGCAGGGCTGGATTTAGAACAGGGGTTAGTCGGTAGGGGGTAGCCGGTAGTCGGGAGGGGTTAGCCGGAGGGACTCCCGGCTACTGGCTTCCGGCTACCGACTACCAACTTCCGGCTAACGGCTCAATGGCCCGCGCCTCCTGGCTGACCCGTTTCCTGTTCCCCGTCGGTGTGCTGGCGGCGGTGACCTTTTTTGTCGCCCGCGTACCGCCCATTTCCCTGGAACATTTGTTCTTCACCTCTACACCGCCACCGACGGCCACGTCGGTCCCGCCCACTTCCACTCCATCGCCCACACCGACGCCGACCCCTACACCCACCCCCATCCCGACGCCGACACCTACTTCCACCACAACCCCAACACCCACCCCGACCCCCGGCCCTCTGCCAGATTTCGCGGAGGTCCCCATCCTGATGTACCACTATGTGGAGGACCCGCCGCCGAACGCGGATCGCATCCGGCGAGACCTGACCGTCCGCCCCGAAATGTTTGAGGCCCAATTACAGTACCTGGCCGAAGCCGGATACCATACCATCACCCTGACCGACCTGTACCTCTACCTGACGGAGGGGCGTCCCCTGCCGGAAAAGCCCGTCATCCTGACCTTTGACGACGGCTACCGGGACGCCTATACCGTCGTCTTCCCTCTGCTACAGAAATACGGGTTTGTGGGGACGTTCTTCGTCCTGGCGACCCCCGCTCACTACGGGAGCCCGCTATACTTGGACTGGGGGATGATGAAGGAAATGGCGGACGCCGGGATGGAGATTCAGGGGCACGGCCGGGACCACGTGGACTTGCGCGGGAAGTCCTACGAATTTCTGGTCTACCAGATTCTGGGGATCAAGGAGGCAGTGGAGTACCACACGGGTCAGCCAGTGCGGTTTTTCTGCTACCCTTCCGGTCAGTACGATGCCAGCGTGATTGCCGTAGTGCGCTCGGCTGGGTACTGGGGCGCAGTGACGACCGAGTACGGTCGCATCCACACCCGTGAAGGCCTCTACACCCTCCACCGCATCCGCATTCGCGGTTCCGATACGCTGGAGAGTTTCGTCGCCAAACTGGAGGGGCCGTAATCAGTAGTTCGTCGTCTGGTCTATCAGGCCCTTCTCCCGGGCCCGCCAGTCGCATAGACGGAAGGCGACGACTGCCAGTAGCCCAAAGAGGACGGACAGGCCCGCCAGGATGCCCAGCAATTGGCCGTTGCTGAAACTGGAGAGGGTAGGAAAGCCGCGCGCGATATCCCCCAGCAGGGAACGGCGGATCAATTCCAGCCAGTAGGTGATGGGCATCGCGAAACCCAAAGGCTGCAGCCACGGCGGAAGGACCTCCAGCGGGAAGATGGCCCCACTGAGAAGGTAAAGCGCCCCCGCCACCGCCTCTCCGATGAGGAAAAAGTGGTGGGCAATCATCAGACTGATGCTGGCCAGGACCAGCCCCATCAGGGCCAGCATCACCACCCCCAGCGTCAGCGAGAGCAGAAAGAGAGGCCAGTCCACCCGGTTGGGGTGGAGCGGCACGTGGAGGAAGAGCACCCCGGCGGCCAGGGTGATGAGGACGGCGAAGGAGCCGGTGAGGAAACGGGCCACTCCCCGCCCCAGCCAGTAGGCGGGGATGCGAATAGGGGCAACGTAGATGTACTTCAACGTCCGGTAGTGCTCCCGGTCGTCTATCACCGCCCAGGAGACCCCCGTCATCACCGCGCCGACATAGATATAGAACGCGTTGCCCAGATAGATGTACGGGAAGACCGGGTTCTCAAACCGGCCGTTCGTGATGATGCCATACATCACCACCAGGATGGCCGCTGAGGCCAGTGGCTTCAGCATAGAGTAGATGGCGAAGAGGAAGGGGTCGGTCCAGTTGGATTCAATCTGCCAGCCCAGCCACGTGGCAACGCGGAACGACCGCCAGGCGGCAGCCCACCTCTCCGGCAAACGGGTGTCCCAATAACCTGTAGTCCTCATCTCCGGCTCTCCAGTAGCCGTCCCTCCCGGACAGCAATCCGTTCCATATACCCCAGCAACCACCGCGCGGCGGCCAGGAAGAGGACGCACAGGACCGCCAGCACGCCGACCTCCACGGAGACCGACAGAAACCCCAATGCCGCGCCGGAGGGGAAGAGAAGTTGCCGCATCGCGTCCAATCCCAGCGTCAACGGGATGATGGAGGCCCCCACCGCCACCCAGAACCCCAGGTTCTTGACCGGAAAGTAGAAACCGGAGAGGAGGTAGATGGGCTCCTGGGCCAGGTTCGCCAGGTGCCATGCCTCCCGCCCCCACAGCAGGAAGAGGGACGCGCTCATCATCCCCAGCCCGTAGAGGGCCGCCAGGGTGAGAATGAAGACGGCCACCAGCGCGGGGAGGCTCCCCACCGCGTACTGAACATGAAAGATGAGACTGCCGACCAGGAGGATGGCCCCCGCGCGGAGCGCCGTCGCGATGATGCCACCCAGGGCCATTCCCAGCAGGATGGCCATCATAGAGTTGGGGGCCATAATATAGAGGGCCAGGTTGCCGGATTCTTTCTCCCAATAGAGTTGGCTGGACATACTCCAGAGGACATTGAGCCAGAAGGCTGTCATTGCTCCGCCGACGACCACGAAGCCCACGTACTCCTCCGGCGCCCCGATGGCCCGATAGACGAAGACGTAGGCGGAGACGGCCAGGATGGAGAGGAAGACGTCAAAGAAAATCCACGACCGCTCCCGCTGCTGGCCGATGACCCGGGGGTAGGCGCGGGCGACCACCGTCTTCAGAAACAGGCGCCAGCCACTGGCTTTGGGGACGGGCGCGAAAAAGGGGCGGGCCTCACTGTTCATCGCGGCCCTCCTCCTCGGTCAGCGGGCGCCCCACCAACTCCACAAACACATCCTCCAACGTCGGCTCCCGCTTGGTCAGGTGGCGGACCCGGACCGCGCGCTCGGTCAGGACGCCGATGACGCCGGGCAGGGCGGAATCTTCCGCCAGAACCAATCTCAGCCACGCGCCGCCGTCGGCATCGGTCAGCACCGCCTTGCGGACACCGGGGAGGGCCTCCAGAGCCGCCGCCGTCAGACCATTGGGGGCGGTAATTTCTATGTCAAAGAGCACGTCCCGCTGGAGGCGGCGCTTCAGCGCTTCGGGGGAATCGCAGGCCAGCACCCGCCCCTGGCTGATGATGGCAACCCGGTCGCAGAGTTGGTCGGCCTCCACCATATAGTGCGTGGTCAGGAGGACAGTGCGGTCGGGGTGAGCATCCAACCACTCCCGGATGAACCGCCGGACATCCCGGGCCGCGTTGACGTCCAGCCCCAGCGTCGGTTCATCCAGGAAGAGAATCTCCGGGTCGGTGAGGAATCCCCGGACGATGTTCATCTTTTGGCGCAGGCCGGTGGAAAGGTCGGAGGACTTGGTGTGGATACGGTCGGCCAGGCCGATGCGGCGCAGTAGATCCTCAATGCGACGGTTCGCCTCCCGGGAGGGGAGGCCGTAGAATTGGGCGAACATCCAGAGGTTCTCCCGCACCGTAAGCAGGCCGTAGCCGGAGGCCTCGCCGCCGGAGACCATGTTGATGCGGGGGCGGATTTTATGAGGCTCCCGCACCACATCGTACCCTGCGACCCGCGCCCAGCCGGTCGTGGGGGCCAGCAGGGTGGTCAAAATCTTGATGAGCGTCGTCTTTCCAGCGCCGTTGGGGCCCAAGAGGCCAAAGAGTTCGCCGCGTGGAATCTGCAGGTTCACATCCTGCAGGGCAACAACCTCTTTGCGGATGCGCCGTTCCCGCCGGTTGCGGATGGTGTAGATGCGTCCCAGGTTGTGGGTCTCAATTGCCAGGTCTGTGGACATCGGACTCCTCAAACGGACTCCCGGTCAGCCAGCACCGATCGGTAGCGAATCGGAGTCCTATTGTACCTCTTTCTGGGGATTCGCGCCAGTTGCCGCATTTAGAGGAGGTGTCCCAAATTTGTCGGGCCGCCTCTGCTGCCCGGCGGTAAACCGCCGGGCTCAGTTGCGAAGCCCCCTTCGGGGGCTAAAGAGCCCGCACTCCGAAAGCCTGAAGGGCTTTGCGTTATGAGCCCGGACGTTCACGTCCGGGCCCAAAAGGCCGTTAAGTTCAACGAAAATGGGACACACCCCATTTAGAATCTTGCGAGAAACTTGACAATCGCCCCAGTAGGAGTATACTATTTTTGCCTCTGGATGTCCCTGCCCCAGAGTGTTACCAGTGGTCCGGGTTCCCGAAAGGAGGTGGTGTCCATACGGGAAGGAGAGAAAGTCACCCTGACTCCTACGCATCAATATCCTCAAAGTCCCCAATTATTAATCAAGGAGGAGTAACTATGTCCCGCAGAACCATCTGGTCTATGATGAGCCTTGTTGTGGTGCTGGCGCTGCTCCTGGTCGCCTGCAAGCCCACACCCACCCCCACCCCCACCAAGAAACAACTGGAAATCTTCTCTTGGTGGACGACGGGTGGTGAGGCTGCTGGTCTCCTCAAACTCTTTGAACTCTACAACCAGAAGTTTCCAGATGTGGAGATCATCAACGCCACGGTCGCCGGTGGGGCCGGCTTTGAGGCCAAGCCCGCCCTCAAGGCCCGCATGCTGGGTGGCGACCCGCCGGACTCCTTCCAGGTGCATATGGGCCACGAACTCATTGACACCTGGGTCACCACTGGCTACATGGAGCCGCTGGACGACCTCTACAAGCAGGAGGGCTGGGAGACCGTCTTCCCCAAGGGCGTGCTGGAGATTGTCTCCTACGACGGCCACTACTGGTCCGTCCCGGTGAACATCCACCGCTCCAACGTCCTCTGGTACAACAAGAAGGTCTTTGAGGCCAA
>DAOTWK010000055.1:0-8532 GCA_034435815.1 Anaerolineae bacterium
TTCTTCATCACGCTGGTCAGGGTCACCGGGCAGTACTCGGCAGCGCTGATGCACCAGTCGGTGTCCACGCCGATGAGCATAGTGCCGGGATGGTCCTTCACCGCAGCCGCGGTGCCCAGACCGACCGGACCAGCGACCGGCATGATGATGTCGGCGCCCTCGGCAATCAACTCCTCCCCAGCGCGGCGGCCGTCGTCGGTGGACTCAAAGTTGCCCACGAAGAGACCGTCGTCCTTGGCCGTGCTCCAGCCCAGCACCTGGACGTTGGTGCCGTGCTTCTGGTTGTAGTAGTTTACCCCGTACTCAAAGCCGACCATGAAGATGGTGACCGGAGGGATTTTGATGCCGCCGAAGGTACCCACCTTGCCGGTCTTGGTCATCCCGGCGGCCAGATACCCGGCCAGAAAGGCAGCCTCATCGGTCGCGAAGGTCAGGCCCAGCACGTTGGGGATGGGCGGGTCGTAGGCGAAGTCCACGATGGCGAACTTGACGTTCGGGTACTGCTCGGCGAATTTCTTGGTATCGTCGCCCAGCAGGAAGCCAACGGTGACGATCATATCGTAGCCCTGGTCAATGAACTGGGTGATGTTGGAGGCGTAGTCCGCCTGCTGCTGGGATTCCAGGTAGGCGACCTCCACGCCCAGTTCCTGCTTCGCCAGTTCCATCCCCTGCCACGACGTGGCGTTGAAGGACTTGTCGTCAATACCGCCAACGTCGGTGACCATACCGACGCGGAACTTCTTTTCCGGCGTCGGCTTCGGGCCGCAGGCCACTAGGGAGGCCAGCAACGTCAGGGTGATAAAGGTCAGGACCCACTTCCGCATGGTTTTCTCCTCCTTAATTGGATTTGGGGTTTATTGGTGGATATATAGAAGACTTGGGGTGGGTTCGGCAAATGCTGATCCGAAAAGGTTCGCACACCACCTCCTGATGGGATATTGGAATGCGATGGACTGTATCATTGTGCTTCTATTATGCCCCAAATTTGCCAAAAGTCAAGTGCAGGGGGCCCGCAAGTGTCGGAGGCTGAGAACGGTCCTCTATCTCTGAGGTTTGGCCTTTTGGCCTGTAGCGGCGAAACCAAGGCCACACCAGTAGCAAAACTCTCTGTAAGAATCCCGTAAGGTCTCGGTCAGGCTGATGTAAAGCGTTGATGGAGAGATGGTTAGAGTTATTTGGGAGAAGTGGAAGTGACTGGGCCCTGTTTTTGCTCTATCATAATAGCGAAACGGGCAAGGTCAGGTTGTGGAGCGAGGAGGTGTGCCATGTCCCCCAGAACGATGGAAGTCAGGCCGGATTTTCCCTGCGACCGCCTGTCACCGGGGGAGGAGTGTTATTTCCGGCTACCAGGAAGGATGGTGATGGTTCAGGGAACCGGAATCCCTGCCCTGATCTTTTACAAGGACGGCCGCTTGATCTGCGATTGCCCCGAAGCACAGATGAACAATGGAGAGTGCCAGCACACCGGGGCTCTCCGGGGCGGTCTGTGGATCCATGTTTTTTATAAGTGCTCCGAGGGGCGCGGAATCAGGACGCGCACCAGGGATTGGCTTCGGGGGAGGGGTCATTCCCTGGCCCTTCTCCTGATGGCGGTCCCGGAGGCTTCAGTTACGGTTCGTTGAAGGGGGGTACGATGAGCGGGAACCCGTTCTTTGACGCTCTTTGTGAAGCGGTTGCCTTTATTGGGTCATCGCGGTGTTGTTCTGCGTGATTCTCACCATGGTGGCCAGCCGAGAGCGCGGGGCCATTGGCCTCTTTGTACTGGCCGTTCTCTTTTGCTGCTTCCTGGTCGTTATCATTTTACTGCTCACCTTCATCTGAAGAAAGGGGCAAAATGAGACCGTCTCTTTACCTCTTCACATTTGTTCACGGCAGAGCCGTGCGCGTCGGCGTGGTCTGCGGGACATCCGGCGGGGCGCTCCGATAACCTCACAGGCTGTGGCGGAGGGAGGGGAGAGTGGGGGGATTTGGCGGCGGCCGCAGGCCCCCGCCAAATCCCCCCAATTTTCCCCCTCAGGGGCCATTGTTGACGTCCCGGCCAGGATATGCTACAATCGGGGCCGGGAGGGCAGTATGCTGGCGAAACTGGTAAAAGCAACCAGCGATTTCCTTGCCAGAGCGCCGGGACTTCTGGTGGTCATCGGCATGGGAATGATTGGGCTGAACTTCATTCTCCAATTGCTCCCAGCATGGCCGGTAATTGGCTGGATGGCCCGGACCCATCTCTGGCTCCACGTAGGCTTGCTGCTCAGCCTGTTTGGCCTGCTGGTCGCCCGCGTTTTGTGAGCGGGGGATCCGGAGGCTTTTTGCGGTCCGACAAATTCATCCGGCCATCGCGTCTTGGGCATCGGGCTTCCCCTCTCATCCTCTGCCCGAAGGGGGAAGAGGGGGGCGGTGAGCGGCTTCGCTACTCACCGCAAAACCTCTTCCTTCCCCTCCCTCTCTCGCCGCCGGAGGCGAGCGGGAGAGGGAGGGCGAGGGGAGGGGGGAGGACCACCCGGCAGCCTGCTGGAGTAAGGTAACGCCTTTTCGGAGCAGGAGCAGGATATGAAGCCAGTCTCTGAGATGACGTTTGAGGAAGCCTTCGCTGAACTGGAAGAGGTGGTCCGCAAACTGGAGGCGGGTGGATTGACGCTGGAAGAGAGCCTGGCCCTCTATGAACGGGGGCAGGCTCTGGCTGCGTACTGTAACCAGCAACTGGACCAGGCTGAACTGAAGGTCAGCCAGTTGGCGCCCAACGGCGCACTCCTCCCGTTTGAGATAGCATAAACGGGCTGCCGCTTCCTGCTCTATGAATTTGCTTTTCCTGACCTCTCAGGTGCCCTATCCGCCTCGGCAGGGCGGTGCTCTTCGTGCCTGGGGAATGATTTCCGCCCTCGCCCGTCACCACACTGTCACCATTCTGTCTTTCCACGATGCTGCTGGAGTTCCCTCCTTGCCCCCCAATTTGGGTGACATCTCTCTGAATGTCGTACCCGAGCCACCTCCCCGTCCTCTCTCCCGACGCCTGCGTGACCTTCTATTCAGTCGCCAACCCGATATGGCTCTCCGGCTGGAGAGCCCCCTCTTTCGCCAGCGTCTGGCTGAACGGCTGGCCGATCAGCCCTTTGATGCCGTCCACATAGAAGGGATTGAGATGGCACCCTTTCTGGGTGTTCTGGAGCAGGCTCGCCCGCGCCCGCTGATGATCTTTGACGATTTCAACTGCGAGTTTCTCCTCCAGAAACGGGCCTTCCTGACCGACCTGCGCCATCCCGTTCGCTGGCACGGCGCCCTCTATTCGCTGGTCCAGTGGAGGCGACTCCGGCGGTATGAGGCCGAAATCTGCTGCCGCGCCGATCGGGTGATCGCCGTTTCCGAAGCGGACGCGCTGGCACTGCGCTCCCTTGTACCGGGCCTGAGGGTGACGGTTGTCCCTAATGGAGTGGACGTCTCCGCCTATGACCCGCAGATTCCCTCTGCTCCCGGTATGACGGCTAATGCCCTGGTCTTCACCGGCAAAATGGACTTCCGTCCTAATGTGGACGCAGTGCTCTGGTTTGCCGGAGAGGTCCTGCCCCGTATTCAGGAGCAGGTGCCGGATGTCCGGTTCTGGGTGGTGGGGCAGCGCCCTCACCGTCGGCTGGAGGTCCTGCGGGGAAACCCTGCCATCACGCTGACCGGCTATGTGGAGGATACCCGACCCTACATTGCCGGGGCGACCGTCTACGTTGCCCCGCTGCGCATCGGAGGAGGCACGCGGCTGAAACTCCTGGAGGCGATGGCGATGGAGCGGGCGGTAGTCGCCACCCGTCTGGGAGCGGAGGGATATGAGGTGCAGGACGGCCGGGAATTGCTCCTGGCGGATGATGCGGAGACATTCGCAGCGGCCGTGGTGTCGCTTCTGCGGGACCCGGCCCGCCGGACGATTATCGGTCGGGCGGCCCGTCGCTTTGTGGAGAGCCACTACGACTGGGCGGTGTTGGCCCCGCGTGTGGAAGCATTGTATACGCCGCTATCCTGGAGGTCGCTATGAACGAGTTCCTTGCAGCCGCAAAAGATATGCGAGAGAAACTGGTCGCCTGGCGGCGGGATTTTCACCGTCACCCCGAGTTGGGCTACGCCGAAGAGCGGACGGCGGGCATCGTCGCAGCCCATCTGGAGCGGCTGGGCTATCGGGTGCGGACCGGCGTTGGCCGGACGGGGGTGGTGGGGGTTCTGGAGGGGGCCCGGCCCGGCCCGGTGGTGATGGTCCGCTTTGATATGGACGCGCTCCCCATCGCCGAGGAGACGGGGGCCGAATACGCTTCCACCATTCCAGGGCGGATGCATGCCTGCGGCCACGATGGGCATGTGGCCATGGGCATGGGGCTGGCCCATTTGCTGACGGTGCATCAAAACCGGATGTCCGGTACCGTCAAACTGATTTTTCAGCCTGCCGAGGAGGGAGGCAACGGGGCGGATGCGATGATTCGGGACGGCGCGCTGGAGGATCCCCGCCCGGACGTCTTCCTGGCCGCGCACATCTGGACGGACCGGCCGGTGGGGTCGGTGGACATTACCTCTGGCCCGGTGATGGCGGCGGCGGAGCGGTGGACCTGTACGGTTCACGGGCAGGGTGGGCATGGCGCCCTTCCTCACCAAACGGTGGACCCCATTGTGGCGGCGGCCCATATGGTCACCGCCCTGCAGACGGTGGTCAGCCGAAACGTGAGCCCGCTGGAGACGGCGGTGGTGACGGTGGGGGCCATCCACGGCGGCGATGCGTTCAACGTCATCCCGGCCCAGGTGGAGATGACGGGCACCATCCGCACCTACGAACCGTCGGCCCGGGAGGTGGTGCTCCGGCGGGTGCGGGAGATTATGGAAGGAGTCGCGGCCGCCTGCGGCGCTCGGGCGGAACTGGAGATTACACCGCTCACCCCGGCCGTTATCAACGACTACGCGGTGACATCGGTGGTGCGGCGGGCAGCGGAGGCGGTGCTGGGTCCGGAACGGGTCACCTCCGGGGAGCGGACGATGGGGAGCGAGGACGCAGCCTTTTTTATGCGCCAGGTCCCGGGGTGCTACTTCTTCGTCGGGGCCGCGAACCCCGCCAAAGGCCTGGGCGCGCCGCACCACAACCCCCGCTTTGATTTTGACGAGGAGGCAATGGAAATCGGCCTGGCGATCCTGGCCCAGGCTTTGGCGTTTTATTTGTTGTGAGGGTTGGGGGGCGGCGGCGCAGCCGCCGCCCCCCAACCCCGCAATCTCTCCAGCACGTCCCACAGCCGCTCGGGCCAGCCGCGCTGGAGGGGGAGATAGATGCCCTGCCGACCGACATGGGCCAGGTCGCCCAGGCGGCGCTGCAGCCGATCCCGATCCAGGCTCCCTATCCCGGGCATCTGCAGGGTCAGGTGGTCGTTCTCGGCGACGATGCGGGTGATGCCCGCATCCCGGGCCAGCACCTTCAGCCGCAGGCCCAGGAAGAGGTTGCGGACCGGAGCAGGCAGGGGGCCAAACCGGTCCGCCAGTTCCGCCTCCATTTCGGCGATCTGCCGCTCTTCGCTCAAGGCCGCCAGGCGCCGGTAGAGGCGCAGGCGCAGATGCTCGTCCGGGACGTAGTCCGACGGCAGGCCTACCGGCAGCGGCAGGTCTATGTGGATGCTGCTCAGCGGCTCCGGCGGCGGGGAACGGCCCTCCCACTGAGCCCGCAATTCCTCCACCGCGCGCGCTAGCAGGCGCGTGTAGAGGTCAAACCCAATGGCCGCAATATGCCCGCTCTGGCGGGTCCCCAGAATCTCGCCCGCCCCGCGCAGTTCCAGATCCCGCATTGCGATGGAGTACCCGGCGCCCAGGTCGCTGAACTCCCGAATCGTCTCCAGCCGCTGGCGTGCGTCCTCGGTCAGACGGCCTGGCGAGTGCAGAAAGTAGGCGTAGGCCCGCCGGGCGCCGCGCCCCACCCGGCCCCGTAACTGGTACAGTTGCGCCAGTCCGAACCGCTCCGCCTGCTCCACAATCAGCGTGTTGGCGTTGGGGATATCCAGCCCGCTCTCAATGATGCTGGTGCAGAGTAGAACGTCTATCTCTCCGGCCACAAAGCGGAGCATGCTCTCCTCCAACTCCCGCTCCGGCATCTGCCCATGGGCAACGGCAATCCGGGCCTCTGGCACCAGTCGCTCCAGACGACTGCGCACGCCCTCTATGGTCTGCACCCGGTTGTGGACGTAGAAGACTTGTCCGGAGCGTTCCAGTTCCCGCAGAATCGCCCGTCGGACCAACCCGGTATCGTACGGGCCCACATAGGTCACTACCGGTAGCCGCTCCTCCGGTGGTGTCTCTATGATGCTGATGTCGCGGACGCCGGTCAGGGAAAGGTAGAGAGTGCGGGGGATGGGGGTGGCCGTCATGGTCAGGACATCCACTTCCGTCCGCAATTTCTTCAGCCGCTCCTTGTGGGTCACCCCGAACCGCTGTTCCTCGTCTATGATGACCAGGCCCAGGTCCTTGAAAGCGACGTCTTTCTGCAGGAGACGGTGGGTGCCGATGACGATGTCCACCGTCCCTTCCCGCAGACCCTCCAGGATGCGGGCCTGTTCGGCCCCGGTGCGGAAGCGGGAGAGGTGCTCCACGACGACCGGGAAGGGGGCCAGTCGGTGGCGGAAAGTGGTGTAGTGCTGCTGGGCCAGGACGGTGGTGGGGACCAGGACGGCCACCTGTTTGCCGTCCATCACCGCTTTGAAGGCGGCGCGCAGGGCGACTTCCGTCTTGCCGTAGCCGACGTCGCCGCAGATGAGGCGGTCCATCGGACGGGGCCGCTCCATGTCGGCCTTGACTTCAGCGATGGCCCGCTCCTGGTCGGGGGTCTCCACGTACGGGAAGGCGGCCTCCAGTTCTGCCTGCCAGGGGGTATCGGGGCTGAAAGCGTGGCCGGGGGCCAGTTCCCGCGCCGCGTAGAGTTCCAGCAGTTCCCGTGCCACTTCCTCCACAGCCCGGCGGGCGCGCGCCTTCACCTGGCTCCACTCGGCGCTGCCCAGGCGGCTGAGGACGGGGGGGGCCTCGTCCGCGCCCACGTACCGGCTCAGCCGGTCCACCTGGTAGATGGGGACGTAGAGCCGGTCCCGCCCGGCGTACTCCACCAGCAGGTACTCCTGCTCCTCACCCTCCAGGGTGAGGGTGACCAGGCCGCGAAAGATGCCGATGCCGTGGTCTTCATGGACAACGTAGTCGCCGGGGGTGAGGTCGGCGTAGAGGGATTCCGGGGCGACGCGGCGGCGGTAGGGGGGACGGCGGGGCTCCGGCATCCGCCAGCCGAAGATTTCGGCGTCGGTGAGAACCCTCACCCCTTCCCCCCTGCCCGGGAGGGGGAAGCCGCCGGAGGTGGCGGGGGAGGGGGTGAGGACAAACCCCTCCTCCAGCGACCCGTGGACAAAGGTGAGGGGACGGCGGGGGGGCTCGGGAAGTCCCTCCACCGGCCGGGCAGGGTCGCGGCGGTCGCTCCAAACCTCGGCCAACCGCCCGGCCTGTCGGCTCACCAGGACCACCCACTGGCCCGCGCGCAGAGTCCGCTCCACGTCTTGCATCAGGTCGCCCAGGTTGCCGCCGTAGCGGGGGGCGGGATGAAAGCAGGAAGCCAGGTCGCTGGTCACCTCCTCCTCGCCGTGTCCCAGGACCAGGTGGGGACGGTCGGTCAGCCGCTCCTGCCAGTCGTCCCAGGTCAGATACGGGATGGGGTAATCCGGGGGGAGCAGGCCTTCCTCTTCGGCCGTTCGGCGCAGGTCCACGGCCTCCTCCTCCAGTTCCGCCCAGGCGTCCTGGCATTCTGCCGGTTCGTCCACTACCAGAAGTCCATCGGCAGTAAGATAGTCCAGTGGGGTGGCGGGATGGGTGTAGAAGAGGGGCAGGTAAAATTCCAGGCCGGGGAAGGGGGCGCCGGCCGCCAGGGCCTCCCGATGGGCGGCCAGTTCTTCGGCGACCTCTGGGGGATGGGGAGAATTCAGCCACTCCAGTACCGTGGGGACAGGCTTTGCGCCTGCCCCTGCCCCCAGGATGCGCGGCCCATGTCGGGGGAGTGCTTCCCGCGCCGGGACGACGGTCACCTCATCCAGCCGGTCGGCGGAGCGCTGGGTGGCGGGGTCAAAGCGACGGATGGACTCAATTTCCGGGCCGAAGAGTTCTATCCGGACGGGCGCCGCGTCGCCCGGGGGGAAGATGTCCAAGATGCCGCCCCGGTGGCTGAGTTGACCGGGCATCTCCACGACGCTGACGGGCTCGTAGCCCAGGCCGGCCCAGCGGCGCAGGGTGGCCTCCAGGTCCAGGGTCTGGCCGACGCGCAGGGTGTGAGTGCCGGCGCGGAACTCTCGCACCGGAAGGGTGGGCTGCATCAGAGCGCGGGCAGAGGCGACGATGACGAGACCGGGGGGCGGGTCCAGGAGCGCGCGCAGGATGGCCAGGCGCGCGGCGACTGTTTCGCGCGGCCAGGGGGCGCGCTCGTAGAATAGGGTGGGGGGCTCCGGCAGCCGCAGGACACGCTCCGGTTCCGGATGCCAGTCTGTCAGGGCCTGATAGAGGGCG
>DAOTWK010000056.1:0-2093 GCA_034435815.1 Anaerolineae bacterium
CCGGTTCCCCGTCAATTTCCGCAATGAGCGCCATCTGCGGGTCTATCAGCGAGCGCAACGGGCTCGCCATCGCAATGAAGTCCTCCTCCGACATCGGGATGTAATCCGGAAAATGCTTCAGGGTTTCGTTAAACAGATACCAGACCACCCGCACCTCCCGGTCCCAGTCGTCCAGACGAATAGAGCGGAGGGCGACCCGGTTGACCCGTTGTGCCGCCTCCGCCACGTGGAGAATCTCCTGCGGCACGTGCTCCAGATTCTCGCCAATCTGGTGCCGGAAGATGCGATAGGCGTAGAAGTCGGCATGCTTCTCCATACCGTATTGCTCCAGGAACCGGGCGTAGTACGGTGGCGTATGGGATTGGAGCATCACCGGGGGGCAGTCGGCACCGGCGATGAGGACGCCCCCGTGGTCGGACTGGGTGAAGTTCATCGGGCCCCGTATCACGGTGGCCCCCTGGTCCCGGAGCCAATCCCGGGCCGCATCCAGCAGCGCGGCGGCAACGGAGTAATCCTCCACCACTTCAAAGAAGCCGAAGCCCCCCACTGCCTCGCCCCGGTACTCGTTGGCGCGGTGGTCCACAAAAGCCACGATCGTCCCTACCACCTCCCGCCCCGTCCGGGCCAGCAGGCGAAGGACGTCGGCGTGGCGGAAGAAGGCGCTGCGCTCGGGGTCCAGACTTTTCATCTGGTCGGAAATCAAGGGCGGCACCCAGTTCCGGTCCCCCTGATAGACCCGCCAGGGAAAGCGGACAAAGGCCTCCAGGTCGCGACGGCTTTGGACCGGCTCAACGGTCACCATACCCTCACCTCCAGTGGTACTATGCCACTAAAAGGAGAATTTGTCAAATGCGGACCACGGACGACAGACCACGGACGACGGTGGTCCGTGGTCTGTGGTCAGTAGTCAGTGGTCGGATTGTGGGAACGGCAGGCCTATGCTACAATTATGCTGCCGATGTCTGCTCTGAAGCGAATCGTCCGGATACTGATTGTGCTCTGTGGGCTGGTTCTGGTGGTCGGCCGCGCCGGTGCTCAGGAAGAGAATCCGGCGATGCAGTTCTACGCGCGACTGAACAAGGCCCGGCTGGATAACGGCTGCCCTCCCTACGGCTGGTCCGACCTGCTGGCCGCTGCCGCGCAGCGGCACGCCAATGACCTGGCCGTTCATCGCCTGGCCTCCCACACCGGCTCCGATGGCTCCACTCCCCGCCAGCGCATCGCCGAGGCGGGCTATGCTGCATGGGGCAACGGCGCGGTTGTCGGAGAAAACTTCTGGACCGGATACGGGAGTATTCAGGATGCGCTGGAATGGTTTATGGGAGACCCACCCCATCGGGAGAACATCCTCAGCATCCGCTACCGGGAAATCGGCATCGGCGTCGCGACGGACAGCGAAGGGCAGGTCTATTACGTTCTGGATTTCGGGGCGCGGCCTAACGTTCTCCCTGTCTTCATCAATGACGGCGCCCCCACAACGGAGTCCCCTCAGGTCGCCGTCAGGCTAACTAATGAAGAAGCGTATCCCCAGGGGGAGGGGAGCGCCTATATGGGCCGCGCCATAGAAGTGCGCCTGAGCAACACGCCGGATTTCAGCGGGGCGCCCTGGCAATCGTGGGAACCGCTGCTGCCGTGGACCCTTCCCGCCGAGCCAGGGGAACACTGGGTGTACGTGCAGTTTCGGGACGGGGCCGGACGGACGGCGGGCTCCGCCGATAGCATCCTTCTGGTGCCGCCCGGAGTATCTCCTACCCCGTCCGCTCCCACCGAGACGCCGGCCCCGCTGCCTACCTTCACGCCAACACCCGCGCCATCCCCCTCCCCCTCACCGCTACCGCCAACAAGGATTCCCACTTTATCCCCGTCGCCTACTCCCGGCGAGATTCCCTCCCCATCCCCGTCACCCCTGACCGTCCCCCGGGCCGCGACCCGGACTCCGTTTCCCACCTGGACGCCCCTGCCCGCTGCCCCCGCCCGGGCCGGGGGTGGGTCGGACCGCCTGCTGGGGTTCCTCTTCGGTCTGGAAGGGTTCGCCATCATCCTGGGCATCTATCTGGCCCTGCGACGGCGGACATAACATAAACAGACGTGCC